>NZ_JBNHGE010000020.1:0-55315 GCF_059090935.1 Arthrobacter sp. Y3223166
CGCCATTGCGCGCGTACTGAAAAACCAGCTGGGCCGAAGCCTCACCTGCGGGAATGCTGAACCTGCCCCCGCTGCCCGTCACATGCGCCGGGTTGGAGATTCCATTGGCTGCGTATGCCGCTGCCCCTTCCAGCGGAACGCCAGCGGAATCCACCAGAACACCCGTCACCGAAGAAACGCCTGCCCAAGCTGCCGCGGCGCCAACGCCGAGTGAAACCGCGGCAAAAATTAGGGTCAAAAACGCGGCAACAACACGTTTCCAACTGCTCGCTGAACTCACCACGATTTGACGCCCCCAACATATCAATGGCTAGGGAGGGCGCTGATCGGCCGTCCGCAACTTGTCAATTATATCTGTAGTAATAACGCCCTCGAGTATTCCACGACCTCATACCGCATAACCTCGGAAAGGGGAACTTGGTTGTCGATTCTCCGTTGGTTATTTCGGTGCATCGAGGCTCAGTTCTTGATCCGCGGACGTTGGTGGATCTCCGCGTCGGCACTTTGAGGTCCTAGCAATGTGGTGCAAGCGGTTCTGGAGCCGACCTTGACCTCGGCGGCATTGTCAGTGCCGGAGCCAGTGAGCTTGTAGGTCATGCCAGTCGCTCCCGTGATGGCGTGCCCGCGTAGTACTACTGGCATCAGAATGTGGTCCCCGAAGTTCAGATGCGGGTCTTCACCGTCAGGCTCTTACGCCCTCGCCGCACCGCTGATCATCGTGGTCATGCTCGTGAGCGAGCCCCTGGATCAGTCAGTTTAGGACGTCGTAGCGCCGGAAGCGCATGAGTACTTCGCCCCGGCATTGGCGGTGATGGCCACCGTTCCTCCCTTGTGCGCGCGTCGTCAGGAATAAAGGCAACGAGACGCCGCAGTGGACCGCGGGTGGTCAGTCTCGGGTGGCGCGACCGGACATCATATCCGCTATTTTAGCTACACATTCGCGTACTCGGCCGTAGTCATTCCCGCTTGAGAGCCGGTCGCGTGCCGCCAGTTCCTCCTGGTGTGCCTCTCCCGACGGCGGCGACGCAGCGCATATGGTCGGCAGTCGCAAAGGCCGGGAGTAGACACTGGCCGCCTCATCGACGCCGTCCAACCCGCCACCCACGTCACCCGCGACCTCGGCATGTCCCGCGCCACCCTCTACCACCGCATCGCCCGCCTCGACACCAAACGCGGCTGGAGCCCAAGGCTGGCGCCCCGGCCTTCCCGAAGGATCACCGCTGCGGGCGGCGGAACGCAGCAGACAAATTTAGGATCCCGGCGTGAGCACCCGGCCCGACGCCGCAGATTCACAACGACATCCGCAAGCACTCCGGTACGGCAGAATGACTAGGTGATGAAGTACGTAGATCTTTTTGCAGGCTGTGGCGGATTGTCCCTGGGCATCGAGCGCGCTGGCGGTGAACTGGTGCTCGCGGTCGAGAAATCCGACATGGCAGCACGGACCTTCTTTCACAACTTAATCGACGATGCCTCCGATCCACTGGCCTGGACCCGCTATGTGGCATCGCCCGTCGCGGAACAGGTGCAGCGAGGCATGCTTGTGCGCGAACTAAGCGTCCTGCTTGGAGAGGATGAAGCGGTCCGTGAACTGGCGGCACTAGAGATCGACCTGGTTGTCGGCGGTCCGCCATGCCAGGGTTTTTCGCTTGCCGGGCGTCGGAATCCCGACGACGTGCGCAACAAACTGCCCTGGGAGTATCTGGAGTTCGTCTCCCGCACGGCGCCGAAGGCCGTCGTCATCGAAAATGTCGTGGGCATGAACCGGAAATTCAGCAGCCAAGAAGAGTCGTCATTCTTCCAGCTCCAGCAGGCACTGGCAGAGGTAGAACCCGGATACGTTGTTCAGGCGGTGCATGCCAACGCCATGCACTACGGTGCCCCGCAGCACCGTCCGCGCCTGATGATCATCGCTGTCAGGTCCGACATCGCAGCGTCACGGAATCTCAAGTCCACTGGCGGCCTGTGGCGTTCCGAATTCGTAGACGCGCTGCCGGCCTCGGTACCTGATCTGGCTCCAGTTCCGACGATAGCCGCGCGAGAGGCTCGGTCAGTCGCTGATGCGATTGCGGATCTCGCTCTTCACACGAAAGAAACCGGCGGCGGCAACGCCCAGTACGTTCGCGAGCTTCGCCCCGAGGAGTGGAGTACGCGTCACGATTCGGCCCGCCTTCCTTTGAACCACATACGCCGAAACCACAAGGGCAAAACCACCGACCGTTTCCGCCTGTACCAGTATTTGGCCGAGGGCGGCCACGACCAGCGAATTATCCGCCAGGCCGCCACCATGCCGGAATCGGACGCGCGTCTATTCGTCAAGATGCAGCTAAATGAGTGCGCACTCCCCGCTGTTGCGCCGGATGGCACAGCCTTGGCGACGACCCTGGACGAACTTACTGATCTCGTCCTGTTGCTTGGCACGAAGAAGCATTCGCAAAAGGTACTTGGTTGGGATCAGCCTGCCCGCACCGTCGTGACACTGCCGGATGACTATGTTCATCCGGCAGAACCCAGGATCTTCACCGTTCGCGAACTGGCAAGATTCCAGGGATTCCCGGACAGGTTCGAATTTTTGGGCAACGAAACGACGGGCGCCCACCGACGCCGCTTGGAGGTACCCCAGTACTCGCAAGTAGGAAATGCAGTGTCGCCGTGGCTATCGTTGGCGGTGGGGAAACGAATCGCCGAAATGGTTGGGGGGCAATGAAGCAAGTGCGGACACTGACTGAATTTGAAATCGGGAATCTCCGGTACCTAACCCGGCGGGAACTCGATTATGGCCTGCTGGAACCCAGCAAAACAGGGCTGGCCAAATCAATCATGGACGCTACGGCAACGTATAGGAGCTACTTACTCCGCCAAAAAATCCATGACTACGACACCCAGCAACAAGGGCCGGCCAATAAGAAGACTATTTCGGCAATGATCGTTTCCCCCTCGGGAGAGACCATCGAGTCAAGGGCAACCCTATATAGGCCCCTCAACAAGCGTGGGGATCCTAGAATCTGGTTTTCGGGCCTCCACAGGCATTGCAATCCCGGGGACCTGCTCGTGAGTTTTTGGCTTGAGGAACGGCTCTGGCTTGCCAACGCAACGCAAGCAAACTTTTCGGAGGATCGATTGTTCATGCAGGAAAGCTCTGCGGTCAGGAATGAAGCCGATTACGGCTACTGGCACGTGCTGGGACGCCTTTGGGACCGTGCCACCGGTGGCAGCGACGTTGCTGCCCGCCCTTCAGTGGGCAGCGAAGCCCTCTGGCCCACGGCTCCCAGGCCTGCAGGAGTCGAAGAGGCAGCCGAATGGCTCCTAGAAGGACTGCGGGGTACCGCATTGCCGCGAATGCTGTTCCTCGTCGGTGGCCCCGGCGCGGGCAAATCCCATACCGCGGCGAGCATCGCCTCCGGTCTGGAGGAAGTGGATCCCAAACAGGACGGGCTGGCGCACCGAACCTACCGATATGCCGCCGCAGATCGGGAGTTGCTGTTGATCAATGACGCAACGATCGGTAGCGAAAAAGAAGAACATGCGGCGCTTATCGGGGATATCGAGGACGCCTGCACGGCTCGCTCCCACCTGCTGGCATGTGTGAACCGCGGCATTCTGGTGGAGGAATCAACCCGCGCAATAAGCCACGCACAAGGTACAGCAGGACCGGGTGAAGCCATTGTCGACTGGATACAAGCGGACACAGGAGACCCGGACGGAGCCAGCGAATGGTCCATCAGCACAGAAACCCGAACTTCATATCTTCAGGCTGGGCGGCTCCTTTCCTTCGGCCAAGCGATCGCCCACGTGCTTGTGGTCTTCGTAGACGTTTGCTCGCTGCTGGAACATCGGCCAAAGGTCAGTATTAGCCAGGGTGCCTCGGACGGGTTTGGCATCGAAGCGGAGGATTATGGTGTTGCCGAATTCTCCGAACGGGCCGGGTGGGGCCCCACGCACACGTCTGCAGGATCCCTCCTGAGCAACGTGCTGGAAGTCATTGAATCTGCCGGTGGTCGTGACGCTAGCCCGGACTGGTTCGATCCCCTACTGGCCAACCAGCAGTCGCTGGCCACCCCACGAGTGCAAGCAGGACTGCTTTCAGTGATTCGCGCTGCCGAAATTGTTGCTTCCCAGCGAATGACTTACCGCGAAATTTGGGGAACCATCACCCGCTGCCTGGTCGGGAACGCCCCTGACGCGGTCACAGCCGACGAACTACAAGACTACATAGCAGGCCTGCAACCAAGATCCGATGACCCGGTCAAGCGTTTCCGTGAGATGCAGAAACTAGCGTCCCTGCGCTATGCACAGGCCTTGTACGGTGACGGCGAGTATGCCGCGGGGAAGGAATCCGATCCGCTACGTAATCCCGTGACCCGCCTGACATCCATGGTGGATCCGGTACGGGACTCGATTCCGGGCAACTTTGACGGCACGTGGAATTCAGGGTGGGCAACGCCCCTGGCGGATGCCTTCACCGGCCCGGTGACTTCCGGATCTCCCCTCGACAGCCTAGAAGCCAATCTTTCAGCGGATGACCCGTTCCACGCCGCGGTAACCGCGTTCGACCGAGAGGTGGACAAAGCATTCGTCAGGGCAACGAACAGCCCGTCGCTGAAGGACAAGCATCGGTACAGGATCATCGCCTGGTACGGGGGATATTTGATGCGCCTTTACGCCACGGCCAACGGGATTCCCGCATTCCGCAGCGAGGTCGCTGCCTGGACGCGCGCCTGGTTCCTTGCTCCCCGGCTTACTCCTGAATTGGAATCCCAGTTACGGACCCTCCTCAGGCCGAAGAGGAACCCGGAGCAAGGACACTCGCCCTCACTCATCCCGCTGTTTGACAGCCGCACCGACCCAATCGTGGGAACTCCCACCGTTCCAAAATTGGCGCTGCGCACGGGGGAAGTTGAGTTGCGAACGCGTACAGACTCGGAGTCCCTCTTCCTGCGGCTGCTGGAGAACAGCCGAGAAGTGGCCCAAATTGGGCTTGATTTCCCGTTGATCAGGGAGGCCATGGCTTGTGCCTCTGGACATTCCGGAGTGACGGAGCTGTCGGACGCGACATCGCCCCGGCTGGAACGGTACAGGGCTGCGCGTCTAATCCCTGGTCAGCTCAAGGATGCGCAGTATTGCGTAGTCGTCGCCAAAGAGGACCAGCCGCTGGTTGTTGGAGTCCGTTCATGAGCCCGGATGCCCAGAAAATGATCCTGCCCCTGCCGCGGCCACAATACGTGGCGGCCCCGGAAGCCCTGATCACGTCCCTCGCCTGGCGCCTCTTTGACGTGGAGATGGAGCCAGAGACCTCCGGCAAGAAGACAGGTCTCCTTTTCCGGATCGCTCCGCGGCAGACCGACACCCTGGCCTACCGCGCCAGCGAACCCAGCGGCGAACGGCTCGGCCATTTTAGTGACGCCCTGCGCGCAGAAGGACTACGCACCACGGGCGATCCCGAGAACCTGGCTCAAGCGGTCTCCAATAGTGTCCTAGGTGTCCGCATAGAGAACAGCGGCGGCCAACCGGCCAGTCCCATGACCCCGGCACTTGCCCTCCTCCAGAATGTACGCGGACTCCTCGGCGGCCCCAATCCGCCTCCGCTGGCCGAAATCCTTGAATCCCTATACCGGCTGGGCCTGCCTTCCAAGGTCCATACCGCGGGGCCGGCACAGATGTGGCTCGGTGCGGCCGAGCGGCGCATGTCCGTGGACCCGCTGGTCCAAGCACTAGACCGTGCCGTGGACACGTCAGTATTGGACAGCCCGCGGAAACTACGTACGAGCTCCCGCCCTGTTAAGGCCGACGCCTGGCAGGGACTTTTCGCCGCTACCCCGTTTGAGTGGTTCGCCACTGCGTGGAATCAGATAACGGACGAAAGCTGGGTGGATGCGCTGCCCGCACGTGTCTGGGTGGATTGGGCATCCACTATCCTCCGGCTGGCCGTGGGCTTCGGATTCCTTTGGGAATCCGCTTGGTATGACGCGCTGGCCCGCGAGGTGCTTCGGGGACAGCCTCCCACGTGGGAGAGCGTGCGGGAGGGCATCGGCCCCGTCATCCCATGGAAATCGGCACGAGCGGGCCTCGGACTCCGGGACGTATCGTCCCAGCTGACCTGGCGGCTGCGCCGAGGTGACCAGATCCGGAACCTCCTGTCCGAATGGATGAAGGGCAAGGACGTCGATGACGAAACCTTCGAAGACATCCTGAGGCAGATGCACGACGATGCCGTTCTCTGTGGCGAACTCACGGAAGTACGGAGCGCCCGAAGGAAAACTTCGTCGGGAAAGAACCTGTGGGAGGCGGTCAGGTACGCCCTCCAAACCAGGGAGGTAAGCGGGCCTTTCGCCGACTACTATGGGCTGCTGAAGTCATACGGTTCAAATGGACGAAGCCTGAGGGTGGAACCGGGAACCGAATGGATGGCTGTCGTGGCGAGCTTGGCATGCGGCCGCCCGGGCGCAACGACGAATGTGGGGGCTGTCCTCGGATCCTTGGACATGCTGGGGCTGCGTCCGGAGCTCGGCGACCTGATCACTTTGCTCGAACGTGCAGGTCTTGCCAGGGGCAGCGCCGACGCTGACCAAGGCGTCCTCGTGCAGAGCGCTTTCTAGGAGAAGATATGGGCAAGGAACTACTGGGAAACGCTCTGGGGCGATGCTTGGCTCGACTGGGCAATCTAAGAGCGGCATACCTTCCGGATGCCATAGGTGAATCGACGGCCGAGGCAATCGTGCGGCGGGCCAATGCCCAGAAAACAGGCAACCGACCGCCCTTCGCGATCCTCGTGACAAGGGGTCGCGAGGACCTCTCGGACGATGCCTGCCTCCGGCTCACGCCTCAAAGCGCCATCCAGTACCGCCAAGACGACCGGCTAGCCGTCGTGACAGGACGCCGCCCAGACCTCGCTTCCTTCGAGGCTTTCCGAGAAGTCTTGGGCACGTCTTACCCCAGCGGTGCCAGCGGCGACGTTTCCCTCCACAACGTCGCCGAGGCGGCGCTGGACGAGGTTCTCGCGGCTGCCGGCATACAGGCGGACGGCATCTGGCAGCGGGATGAAGCGGTTGAACGTATGGCTGGCTGTTTCAAGCAACTTCAGGCTGCCCACGAAGCCTTAGAACAGGGGGCTAAGGGGTGGAACGCCTATTGGTTTGAGCATGTCTCCGACGGGCTGGAGAATCTGGCGGAACTCTTGTCCGTAAAGTCAAAGGCAGAGCCGTCACTGTCCCTCGATAACGCGCTTGCACGGTACACCTTCGCGTCCTTCGCCCTCCCTGCACCTAAGAACGGGCTGCTGCTGAAAAAGGGAGCCCCGAACATCGGCAGGACAATCGCCGAAGCCCTGGATTCGTGGTGGACGGATACAACGACCATCCTCACGACGACCCAGTTGCTGGCCCACCACCCCGATACCCAGGGAACGCCCCACCCCGTGGCGACATTGGACTGGGACGGATTTGATCAAACCCTGGGTGCGGAAGACAACCATCTTGTGGCCCTGCTCCGCCAGGGCGCACGCTCCGTGGACGCGACGGAGGCATTCGCCTCGCTGACGGAGGACCAATTCTTCCATCCGCCGGGGTTGGAGGGCCAGACCGGTTCGCTCGTGCTCTACGGCCCGGACGGAGAGGATCTATCCGCAGCAGACTCTTCAGAACAAGGGCCCTTCGTGCTCTTCTCCGAGGTCGCGGACCCTGCAGCTTCCCCGGTGGCACTGCGCTCCCAGCCGGTGCGTGTGCGGATTCCCACTGTCGCAATCCCCCGCCAGCACGATGCAGAAGCGTCTTCGCTCTCCCTGTCCGCCTCAGCACGAAGCATGGTCTGGGACGGCGGTGTGGAGCTCGATCCCGATGGCGGGTTGTGGGCCGTCGGTCGATTCATCCGCGATGCGGGTAAGCCTCCCTGCAAGAACTCCATTGCTGCCATACGGATCGGGATCGACATAGGCGCGTCCGATCCCCTGGCCGGAGTGGTGGACAACTCGGCGTCGTGCGTTTTCTACTTGCTCCCGCCAACTGGTCCCGGCCTGCTATTCATGCCGGTCCAGACAAAGGACGCTCGGGGACGCGCCACGTATGTAGGCCCGGACACTTTCCAACCCGACCGCGAGCCGGCACTCGAGGAAGCCCGCTTCCTGGGAACGTTTGGCAATCCCGACGCGTCATACCAACTGCTCATATGGGGCGCTACTGGAAGCGGCGAGGTTCGGCTCCAAGGACGACCGGTCGATGCCTTCAAGGACAGGGAAGGGCTGGCTTCGGCCACGGTGATTCCCAGTGGGTTCGACCAAATCGTCATGCACAACACCGTGTTCGAGCTTCGGACACCGCAGCCCAAGGCGGCTTGCCATTCCCCGATCGTCGCAGCCTTGGACAAGCAGCATGTATCCGTCGAACGGCCAGGTCCGGAAACCGAGGGCTCGGTGCGGGGAGCCCTGGAAGGACTCCTTGCGCGCAATATCGTCACGCCCGAGTGGCAACGGGCGCTCGGGCACATCGCCCTGCCTGCCGACCGCAACACCCGGATTGCTGACTTGGGCACGGGAGCAAGCCCGGCTCTGCTCATGAACGCGGACATGCATGCCCCCTGGTCCGCCGTTTGCGGCCTTGAAATCCCGTCCGGCCTAATTGACTCCACGGAAGCGGAAGAATTCCGCCAAGCGTTCGTCGCCCTCGAAATCGATGGCGCGCTGCGAGATACAGGAGCCGCCCCTGGACAACCCGCTGAATGGCCTTCCCGAACGTCCTGGCGGCATTTGTGGAATGACGGAAAAGCAAAACTCACAGAATATTTGGCCTCGTATGCCCGGCTCATTGATAGGGCAAAAGAACTTGGCGATCCTGCGGGGACTTTCTGGGCCACCTACCCGTTCAGCGTAAGCGTATGGGATACCGCCTCCACCGGTAAGTGCACCGCGGTCCTGTTGAGCCCGCTGCACCCCCTACGGCTTGCTTGGCTCGCGGGTGTGGAAGACACCCTGTGGAACGCCGCTGATGCGAAGTCCCTAGCCGGAACGGTGGAAGGATGGAATTTTCCCCTCATGGGACCGAGGGAAACATCCAACGGCCGGATGGTGGCAGTGCCGATTGACAGCGGCGAGGACCAGATCTTCTTGGGCTGGTCCATGCTTGTCGAAGCCTCGATTGACGGCCCGCGGGCTCTCCAGCCACCGGTAAGCATCGGCAACCTGCCTGCCCCAGGAAGCTCTGCGAGTGGGCTGAATGCGACGGCTGCGGCAGCAGCACTACGCAGCTATCGCAACATGAACCCCCACGTGTCTACCCTGACCATCGACTTGGCAGCAATTTCTCCCACGGCCCGGTTGGCCGAAGTCGACAGTGCCGTCCTGGGAGCTGTCGAACAATGGACTCAAGGCAAGGAAGCCCAGCTCGTTGGCGGTGCCCGCATCTGGGACTCGCTTAATCGCCGCGGAGAGTCCCCCCGCGAGGCCGCAACCCGCCTGATGAGACTCACCGCCGGAATTCCACTGATCTGGTCCCGGTACGAACCAGACGCGGCTAGCTCCAAAACCTGCAACATACGTCTACTGCAGGACTCCGGCGTGCAATTGGAGGTGCGTCCAGAGGGCAAGGGAAACCTTGGCCTCATTGGGCCCATTCCGCTCCGGAGGTTCGAAGCCCACGAACCACCCGCCGAAGGGTCACCACTATCGGAATCCCGTCCGGCCCTCCGGCAGGGCTCGGGATGGGACCCCTTTGCGCGCGCACTCAGGGCAGTGGAAGGCGCGAATATCCAGCCACGCATCATGTCACGCCTGTTCAAGGCGATGCTTGTGGACAACCGTGCGGACTGGACAGTCTCCGGAGAAGCCTTGGTCAACCCCAGCGCCATGGCCTCACTGGTCAAGAACACCGGCGGCGGTAACCAGATGCTGTGGGAGTGGCGTCCGCCGTTCCTCGAGCCTTCCAACGACGTCCCCCAGCTCGAACGCCGCCCTTTCATCTCCGTAGCCCGTATCCCGGGCAGCTTCCGCACGCAGATCAAGAACATGCTGAGCAAGGCCTACGGCAGGCCCGTGGACGAGGACAACGTAAACGAACTCCTCGGCAAGCTGGGAGCAAGGGGGGTCGGCCTGTCCGCGCTCCTGTCCATGGGCGGAACCCACGCCTCGGGCGCTTTGGGGTTCTATCTGGCATTCTCACTCATGGATTGCCTTGAGCCAGATGGCGCGGAATACTTCATTCTTCCGATCGACGCCTGCGATGCGTTCCTCAGAGCCCTGGCAGGAAATTCGAACCACGGCGGCGGGACGCGCAGGGCCGACCTTCTGATTATTCGGCTAGATGACCAAGCGGTGACGCTTATTCCCGTGGAGATCAAGTGCTACGGCCTTGAATCCAACGGATCCGCTCCCAACCTTCCAAGCCCCGGAGACTCCGCTTTCCGCGAGCCTCTCCAACAACTGGAATCGACGACCGCGCTGCTCCGCAAACTGCAGGCGCGTTGCGACGACCTACAGTCCGGGGGAAACACGTCCGACAGTGCCCTTTGGCACAACGGGCTGGGGGCATTGGTCGAAGCCGGCGTCCGGCTTAGGCCTACCACGACCACCTCACCGGACCGGTTGGCCGATCGGCTCCAACGCCTCGTCAACGGGGACATGCCCGTACGCGTTGGCCGGCCCATCGTCAGCTACTTCCGGTACCAGTCCCAAACGCTCCAAGGCGAGGATTTCGCGTCATACATAGATGAGGCAATCGACTCTTCGAAGACCTCGGATCGGTACGGAGCGCTAGTCGCCGACGTAGGCGCCGCCTTCGAGCAGGTAGGAGAGGCTGCCGGAAACATGATTGAGGCTTGGCAAACGGTGGTCTCCTGGGCTGCCGACGTGTCCCCGGACATCCCCTCCGAGAGTGCGTTTAGCCCGGGCCAGCAACAGCCCACCTTGTCACCTTCCGACCAACCACCGCAGCCGGTTGGGTTCCCATCCGACTCCCATTCCTTCAAGGGTGACGAGGACACCGCCCCCGAAACCCCGGGTGAAGATGTGCAGGAAGGCGCGGCTTCCTCCGATCACGGCGAGCCGGAAGATCCCGTCAAAACCAGCCTGATAGAAGACGGGGTACCGGATTCAGCGGAGGGAAACACGGAAACCGCGGGCTGGGTAGCGCCGCACGACGAAAATGGCATGGCTGGTGACGGAGTCCGCTTCCCTGTAGGCGACCTAATGAATGTGCTTGGAAAAGCGCAGGCCGAATACTGGCCGAGCAACACAGCCCTCAACCAGATGAACATCGGTGTCGTCGGGGATCTGGGAACTGGTAAGACCCAGTTGCTCAAGTCCCTGATCTTCCAACTGAGGTCTTCTGCCGAGCGCACGCAGGAAAATCCCCTGTCGCTGCTTATCCTCGACTACAAAAGAGACTTCCAAGACGAAAAATTCTTGGAAGCGGTAGGCGGCAAGGTCCTAAGGCCGCAGCGCATTCCCCTCAACATCTTCGCGCTGCCGGCCGAGTACACGGCACTGGCGGCCTTCCAACGGGCCCAGGCCTTCTGCGACGTGATCAGCAAGATTTATGCCGGTGTAGGTCCCGTGCAGCGCGACCGTCTCGTTACGGTCATCACGCAGCTCTATAAGGACCAAGAGGGAAAGCCTCCTACGCTCTCACAAGTCCTAGACGCATACCGCGACGCCGGAGGGAAGCCGGATGCGGTTACAGGCATCCTCAATACTTTCGTGCTGGGCGAGGTCTTTAGCGACGATCCGGAGGGCCTAGTGCCCTTTGCAGATCTTATCTACGACAAGGTGCTTGTGCTGGCGCTAAGCGACCTAGGCACCGATCAAAATGCCAAGAACGCCTTGGTTGTCCTTTTCCTGAACATGTACTACGACTACATGCTCAAGGCAGAAAAGTGGCCCTATGTCGGGCAGTCGCCCCAGTTAAGGCGCTTGAACTCCTTCCTGCTCGTGGATGAAGCGGTCAACATCATGAGGTACGAATTCCCCGTGTTGATGGACCTTATGCTCCAAGGGCGAGAGTTTGGCTTTGGAGTGATCCTCGCATCCCAGTATCTGTCGCATTTCCGAACCGGCGGAGCGAATTACGGCGAACCCCTCCTGACTTGGTTCATCCACAAGGTGCCCAGTGTGAGCCAAAGGGAGCTCGAACAGCTTGGCCTCAACGGAATACCCCAAGGAGCAGCCTCCTACATCCCGGACCAAAAAGTGCACGAAGCCCTATACTGTTCGCTCAACTATCCGGGAAACTTCATCAAGGGCATACCCTTCTACCAGTTGATGAGCCCGGTGCACTGAGTTCAAGCGCTGCCGAGGATGAGTTCGAAGCCACCGATGGCCCTCAAGCCAAGCACTTCCGTCCCCCATGTCAGGGGCCCTTACCTGAGGCAGTTCCCACCCCGCACGCAGGATGTTTTCAGGCCGTTTTTATAGCCTGCAAGTACCTCAAGGTGCGAGTGATGACTAAGGCCCCCAGCTTCCCCCAGGCTGGGGGCCTTCACGATTTAAGGGCACTTCTTAAGGGCACTCCACAAACGAGAGTGCAGCCTAGGCCCGAATCTGCCGGCCTCCATCAAGGAGCTGGACATGCAGTCGGCGAGGTTGCGGAAAGCCGCCGGTAGCACCGCGTAAGTGCTCCAGACGGCTGTTGATGGCCCTGCTCGGTCCCTTGTATGCAGCTGGCCTTTCTTGCGGCCCCGGCGGCCACGGGGTCTTGCTGGACCCGCACGGAGAGCCTGCCAGGCCTGTATTCGAAGGTCGTCCTTGAGACTGACTTGATCAAGGGCGAAGTCAGCCGTTCAAGAAATTCTTAACGGCATCTAGGACGTTGGGATCGTTCTTGATTTCGCATTCCCACACAACGAGTGTGTCCCACCCCAAAGCACGAAGTTCGGTGGTTTGCCGGAGATCGCGTTCTCCGTTGCGCAGCCTCTTCTCGGTCCAGAAGGGCGTGTTTGATTTGGGCAAACGCACCCCCACGGGACACTCGTGCCCGTGCCAGAAGCAGCCGTGGACGAAAATAACCTTTCGCCTGCCGGCAAATACGAGGTCAGGCTTCCCTGGAAGCTTGGGATCGTGGAGCCGGTACCGAAAGCCCTCGCGGTGGACCATCTTACGGAGCAGGATTTCGGGCTTGGTGTTCTTGGATCGAATCTTCGACATATGGGCGCTTCGCTGCTCGGGGCTCATGAAGTCGGCCATGCGTCCATCATAGGGAACCAAACTCCCGTTGGTGGGGATGGAGTGGTCTTCACCGTCATGGCCGACCGGACCCAAATGGAACTCGACATCAAGCGCGAACGCATCACCCGACTCCGTGGCCAAGCGCCGCGCCACCGGAACCTCTACCACGGTGACGACGTCCGGAGGGCCGAACTTCCGGTAGACCGCGGCCCTTATCGCGCAGATCCCGATGGGAGTGCCGTGGCCCTGCCGGACATGCGCCGCGGGTGCGCGGACCTTCGAGCGCGGCGGCGGATGAAGTACTCGGCGACGGCAAGGTTGAGCAGCCAGGCCGACCCCATGAGCACTGCACGGCTCAGTTCGTTGGTCGGGCCCACCAGGATAATCCAAGGGATGGTCACCAAGGCCTGTGTGCCCGCCGCGATTCCGATGGCGTAACCGCGGGCCATCCAGGCACCGTGGGCGGCGAAGTTGCGCCGCTGGATCGCGAGGACGCCCAGGACGATGCTCGCCGTCATGGCCGTGCCGAATACCAGCCGAAGGACGAGCAGGATGACACCGTCGTCGGGCGGGAGGTCGTAGAAGACGGACATCCAAAGGCCGGAAAGGGCAACGAGCAGGCCGGCCGGGATGAGGACAACCCCGGCGATGCGGTGCCAGCTGCGCCCGCCTCGCTTGCCGCGGCGCAGCGAGGGCACAAACTGGAAGGCCCCCAGCAGGCTGTAGACGATGGCGGCGGGGATGTGGATCAGCACCGGGACCGGCGCGTCGAAGAACCGCTCGTTGGCCGGCGTGACCGCCGCTCCCCCAGTCAGCTCGGCCACCCGTATGGACCCGAAGATGACCGGGATGAGGCTGACAAAGATCAAGCCGGCGGGTATGAGCCAGCGGCCGCGCGGCCGGCGCCCGGAGGCCTTGGTGACGGCGATCGTTTCTGCAGCCATTGTTTGTTCCCCAAGTTCGTGGGTGTACGGCGTACACCTTGTGATCTAAAAGTAGGTGTACGTTGTACACTTGTCAAGAGATAGCTGCCGTCGGAAAGGGTGGTCCTGATGGCTCAGCAGGTGGAGTCGGCTCGCCGCACCCCGCTGAACAGGGAGCGGGTGTTGCGCGCCGCCGTCGCACTTGCCGACGAAGCCGGCGTCGACGCGCTCAGCATGCGCAAGCTTGCCCAGGAACTGGGCGTGGTGCCAATGGCCCTCTACAAGCACGTCGCCAACAAGGAAGAACTTCTGGACGGCATGGTTGACGTCATCGTCGGCGAGATCGAGACGCGACCCAGCGGGACGGACTGGCGGAACGCCGTCCGTCAACGGGTGTTGTCGGCCCGGGAGGTCCTGCTGCGCCACCCATGGGCCTGCCAGGTACTCGAGTCGCGCACCAACAAAACGCCCGTTGTCCTTGACTACATGGACTCGGTGATCGGCATGTTTCGTGCCGGTGGATTCTCGGTCGACCTCACCCACCACGTGATGCACGCCCTGGGCAGCCGGATGTGGGGTTTCACCCAGGAGCTGTTCGACGACTCGCAGAGCGCGCCGGCGGACGTGCCGCCGGAGATGCTGCAGATGATGGCCGCGCGGTACCCCTATATCGCCGAGGTTGCGATGGCTGGCGCGCACGACGACGGGACCGTGGTAGGCCGAGGCTGCGACGACCAGTTCGAGTTCGAGTTTGCCCTGGACCTGCTGCTGGACGGTTTCGAAAGGCTCCACCAGCAGGGTTGGACCTCGGCCTCGCGCTAAGGCGACGCACGGCAGGATCACTGCATTTTGGCGGCCTGCACGAAATCGCGAATCAGCCCGACGTCCTTGACGCCGCGGCTGGATTCAACGCCACTGGAGACATCCACGCCGATCGGCCGGAGCGTGGCGATCAGCCCGCCGACGTTAGCGGGAGTCAGCCCTCCGGCCAGCAGCCAGAACCCCCGCGGCGGTTGCGCCTGGATGGCGCTTGCGTTGAAGGTCACTCCGGCGCCGGGCTCAACTGCATCGAGCAGGACGCGGCCTGCCACCCAGTCCGCCTTTTCGTCCGCTGGGAGGGCTTCATAGCCCTCGGCGGAGAAGGCGCGCAGAGTCCGGAACCCCGCGTCCTCGAGCAAGCGGATGTCGCCGCGCGGCTCGTCGCCGTGCAGCTGGACGGTGGTCACCGCCGCGGCCCTGGCGGTTTCGAGCACCTCGCCGATGGGCTGGTTGCGGAACACGCCGACCGTTTCGACATCCGCCGGCACGGTTTCGCCGAGCGCGCGTGCCAATTGGGCACCGACTGTGCGCGGGCCACCGGGGGCGAAGACGAAGCCGACCGCGTCCGCGCCGGCGTCGATGGCGGCCGCGACCGCCTCTGGAGTCCGCAGTCCGCAGATCTTGACATAGGTTTCAGCCATTATTCCTGCCCGTTCGTGCTGTGCGTGTACGTGTGCATCCGCTCGCCGTGAGGCCGAAACTGCTCACAATTTCGACGCGAGGGCTTCGCCGTGGCCGCGGACTCCGCCAAGCACCTTCTGGGATGCGCGCTCCGGCGAGCGGAGCCGGCTCTGGAGCCCGCCACGCTTGAGGACACCATCGTAGCCGCCCGCAGGTGCGCCGCATCCGGGTCGGCGGGCGAGTTCCGGTCAGGCCTTGCCCCGGGCACGTAGGGTATGAGGGACGAGCGCTGGACGACGACCCGAGGAGGAGCATGCGCGCCTACGTCCTCCTGCTGCTGGTGGTCATCTTCTATGCCGGCAACATCTTGACCGGCAAGGCGCTCGGCGACCTGCCGCCTTTGACCATCGCGTTCTTCCGGGTCTTCATTGCCTTCCTGGTGTTGCTCCCGCTGGGCTACCGCGGCGCCTGGGAGTCCCGTCGCCTGTTCCTCCAGCACCGCAAGCCGCTGCTGCTGATGACGCTCACGGGAGTTGCCCTCTTCAATACGCTGATCTACACCGCCCTCCAATTCACCTCGGCCACCAACGCCTCGGTGCTGGAAGCCTCGGTGCCGGCGGCGACGGTGGCCCTCAGCTTCTGGCTGTTGCGCGAGCGGCTCAGGGCGATCCAGTGGTTCGGCGTCGTGCTCTCCATATGCGGGGCGCTGTGGGTTGTTACCAACGGACAGCTCATGAGCCTCGCGGACCTGTCCTGGAACATCGGCGATGCCATCATGGCGGCGGCCGCCGTGTCCTGGGCGGTGTATTCGATCGCTGTGAAAAAGTATCTGCACCTGTTCCCATCCTACGGGGCGGTCCTGGTGATGACCGGGCTGTCGGTCATGATCCTGCTGCCCGTCATGGCGGCGGAGTGGCTGGTCGTGGGAGTCCCGCGGATCGGCGGAGGCCACTGGTCCGGCCTCGTGTACCTCGGCGTCTTTCCGTCGGTGATTGCCCTGATGCTCTACAACCGCGCCGTTGCCGTCCTCGGGGCGTCACAGACGTCCGTGTTCCTGAACTTCGTGCCGGTCTTTACCATGCTCGGTGCGTATCTGCTGCTGAACGAGAGCATCAGCGTCATGCAGATTCTCGGCGCCGCCCTGGTGATGTGCGGCGTGTTCTTCACCACCCGGGACAAAACAAGCGCCGGGCGCAAGGGCTTGCGGCCCGCCGTGGAACCTCGCAGGGATTCAGCCGCTGAGGAGATTCCTTAGCGTCCGTCGCTTTGGAACGGGGGCCGCTATCAGGCGTACGGTGGCTTCAAGGCGGCTGCAAGGGAAGGCGCAAGCGCTCCCGAGCATGCGCTGTGACGGTAAGCGGCGAGCGTGAAAACCAGCCGCGAACAGCAAACCGAGGGAAGGATTGACATGGAACCCGAGGATTTCGACCTGCTGGTGGTTGGCGGCGGGAAGGCCGGCAAGTCGCTGGCGATGGACCTGGCCAAGTCCGGCCAGAAGGTGGCGATGGTGGAGCGGTCGATGGTCGGCGGCACCTGCATCAACGTGGCGTGCATTCCCACCAAGACCCTCATCCAGTCCGGCCGGGTGCTGGACACCGTGCGTCGGGCGGCCGAGTTCGGCGTGGCGGGCGCGGAGGAGCCGCGGATGGACCTCGACCTGCTGCGCCGCCGCAAGGAGGACGTGGTGGACACCATGGTCGCCGGGCAGCAGAAGCTGTTCACGGGGTCGGGCATGGACTTTATCCTCGGCGAGGCCAAGTTCGTCGGCGAGAAGACCGTGGAGGTCGCGCTGAACGACGGCGGCACCCGCCTCCTGCGCGGCACCGACGTCGTTCTCAACCTGGGCACCGAACCCGCCCTGCCCAACATCGACGGTCTGGCCGAATCCAGGGTGCAGACCAGCAACACCCTGCTGCACCTGGAGCAGCTGCCGGGGAGCATGGTTATCCTGGGCGGCGGCTACATCGGCTGCGAGTTCGCCGACCTGCTGAACACCATCGGCGTGGAGGTCACGGTGATCCAGCGCGCCGGGCAGTTGCTGCCGCGGGAGGATGCCGATGTGGCCGGGCTGGTCGCCCGGAACTTCACCGACGCCGGGATCACGCTGAAGCTCGAGGCGTCCGCGGAGAAGATCGAGCGCGCCGCCGACGGGAGCGTCACCGTGACGCTGTCCACCGGGGAGACCGTCACCGCGGACGACGTGTTGGTGGCGCTGGGACGCCGGCCGATGACGGACGGGATGGGGCTGGAGAAGGCCGGGGTGGAGCTGACGGACAAGGGCTTCGTCCAGGTGGACGACCAGCTGCGCACCACGGCCGACGGCGTCTGGGCCGCCGGCGACGCGGCCGACTCCCCGCAGTTCACCCACGCCTCCTACGACGACTACCGGATCCTGAAAACCAACCTGGCCGCCGCGCGGGGCGAGGGCGAGTCCCGGTCCACGCAGGGGCGGCTGATCCCCTACACCGTCTTTACGACGCCGGAGCTCGCCAGGGTGGGGATGACGGAGGGGCAGGCCCGGGAGGCCGGCCACGAGGTGCAAATCGCCCGGATGCCGGTGAGCGCGATTCCGCGCGCCCGGACGCTCGGTCAGCTGGACGGCGAATGGAAGGCCGTGCTGGACCGGCAGACCGGCAAGATCCTGGGTGCCGCGCTGCTGGGAACAGGGGCCAGCGAGGCGATCGCGGTGCTGCAGATGGCGATGATCGGCGGAATGGACTACACCGCGGTGCGGGACGCGATCATCACACACCCCACCGTCTCCGAGGGGTTGAACCTGCTGTTCACACCTGCGTGGCTGGAGGACTAGGCGTCCAGGGCGCCTGCTTTCCGGTGTCCTTCGTGGCGGCTTCCCGGACTTCGAGCTCCGCGGCGAGCGCGTAGTACTGGAACAGCGCGTCCCGGACCGGGTGCTCACAATCCAGGTCCCGGAAGCATCGGTTGCTGAGATTCAATAGCTGGTCCGTCGGCAGGATCGACAGATCGGCGGGAAACGGCGAACGTCCGGACGCCCGAATCATGCTGTTCATGCCGCCCCCTGCAAACGTGCCCGGCCAATGGAGACGGCCGGGCACTGCGGCAGATCCGCGGGGACGGCTACCGCAAGAGTGCCGGTGAAGGGGCCCGCCTGCGCGGCGCCAACTTCTTCTCCTGCGCCGAACCGTTCGAGCATCTCCAGGCCGCGGCGTTCGATGTGCTGCGCGTCGGACAGATCGACCGTAATGACGATTCCGTGGGCAAGGCGCTCCATACGATGGAACAGGGGTAAAAGCGCTGTGCAACTGTCGACGGTCAGGCACCCGCTGACCTCGATGACCGCCGAGGTGCGGTCGATATCAAGCCTGACAAGTACACGCAGTTTGTGATCCATGATCGGCGCTCCATATGAGTGGATCGATGGCCAACTGCTTAACCGGACCCAACGCTACAAGGACATCCCCCCTTGCTCAAGGGCTGGAGACGATGCGTGCCGGTTATTTGTCGAAATGGGTTTCGGCCGAGGGAGTTCCGGTGGAGGCGACGATGTCGGAGGCCAGCTCGCGGAGCTTGATGTTGCGGGTGTTGGAGGCTGACTTGAGCATCGCGAAGGCTTCGTCTTGGCTGCACCGGCTTTGGCCCATGATGATCCCGACGGCAACGGCAATGGTCGTTCGTGATTCCAGCGCCGCCTTTAAGTCCGCTTCGGTCTCCCGATGCCGGGCCAGCCGGACCGCCAGGGACAGTGCCTGGGAGGCCTGGTGCGCGTATTGTTCGGCGGCCTTGAGCGCTTCCGCATCAAACCTTTTCGGCATATCGGAGTAGAGGTTCAGCCCCGCACTGTCCCCGCTCTCAAGCGGGATCGGCACGGCCAGGATGGACCGGATGCCTTCGGCCAGAACGTCCTGGGTGTATTCAGGCCACGTCGTTTCTGTCTGCAGGTCTGCCATGTGGACCACCGTGTGTTCGCGAGCGGCGCGCAGGCACGGTCCGTCTGCGTATTCGTACTGAATCTCGTCCATCTTCTGCGCACGGTCGCTACTGCTCGCGACCGTGCCGGCCTTTTTATGGCGCAGCAGCGTGATGCCGACCAGGAGTTCCTCGCCGGGCCGCGACAGATTGTGCACGGCCAAACGGGCCACGGCGTTGAGGAACGCCTCAATGTCCGCACTGTCGGCAGCCAGTCCGTGAAGAAAATCCTTGACCGTCGTCTCGGAATCATCATAAATTTCGCGTGCCATGATGCCCTCCACTGATGCTCCGGCGTACGTCCACGCTACACCTCGTGACGCGGGTCACAGCTAGAGCCAGTCGGGGGGAATCTGCTTCGCCGGCCTCCGGCCTCCCCTCCCTCGCCGATAACGATTCGGAATACCGATCGCTTCAGGCAACTACTTGGCACTAGACCCCGTACGATGCTAAGTGTGCTGTCAAAAGGCCAGCCGGAAAGCAGGAGACGTTGACCAGTACGCCTCATTTAGATCGGGCGGGCACCCTCTTGGGCGGGCGGTACCGGCTCAAGGAACTTATCGGGACCGGAGCGAGCGCACGGGTGTATCGGGCGGAGGACGCCGTCTTGGGGCGCGAGGTCGCCGTCAAGGTCATCCAGCGGCCTTCAATGAACGAGGCAGAGTTCCACCGCGATGACGCGGAAATCAAGCTCCTGGCTCGGCTGAACCACCCCAACCTGGTGATCCTGCTGGACGCGGGCATCGACCGGATGGAAGCGGGGCACCCGCAGATCTACCTGGTGATGGAGCTGATCGAAGGCGCGGACCTGCGCAGGCGCCTGGCGGAGGGGCCGCTGCCGCCGCGCCACGTGGCCCAGATTGGCCACGAGCTGGCCGAGGGAATCGCCTACATCCACAACCACTCGGTGGTCCACCGGGACATCAAGCCCGGCAACATCATGCTTCTCAATTACGACGACGACGCCTCCCGGCTCCGGGCCAAACTCACCGACTTCGGCATCGCCGTCGTGATCTCCGAAGACGCCCGCGAGGACGGCATCTATGGGACCGCCGCCTACCTGAGCCCCGAGCAGGCCAAGGGCGAGCCCGCGGGCCCGGCCAGCGACATCTATTCCCTGGGCCTGGTGCTGTTGGAGTGCTTGACCGGCAAGCCCGCCTTTTCCGGTCCGCCGCTGGAGGCAGCGGTTGCCCGGCTGCTGCGTGATCCGGAGATCCCGGCCAGCCTCGGTCCCGACTGGGTGTTGCTGCTGGGCGCCATGACGGCTGCCGACCCGGCGGAACGCCCCACCGGACGGGAGGTGGCGCTGGCGCTGGAGGAGATGGAGCTTTCGCTCCGGGGCAGGCGGAGGCTGTGGGGCAGGCGCCGGCTGGACATCCCCGTCGTGCCGAACCACGGACCCCACCGTCTGAAAGCGGCCGCGCGCTAAGGCTTTCGCGGCCGCTCTGCCGGTCCGGGGCCCGACGCCGGCAGCCCGGCCAAGCGTTCTATCACGCGAAGTCCCGCCGGGGTACCGGGCCAGTGCCGGCGCAATGCCTCCGGGCCGGCGGACCGGATCAGCAGCCGCAGGGCCCAGGCCACGACCAGGACGTCGTCGGCATACCCGATGACCGGTAGGAAATCCGGCACCAAGTCGATGGGGCTGGCCAGGTAGGCCAGCAGCAGCACGAGCAGAATCCGGACCCGCGCCGGAACCTCGCGGTCCCCCGTCAACCGGCGCAGCAGCCGCAACAGATCCGGCAGCAGGCGCAGGGCATCGCGCATTCCCACCGTCTCCGGATGCCGGCGCGCGTACCACCACAGGCAGGCCAGCAGCACCGCATAGACCAGGACGAGGCCACCGGCAACACCGACCAACAGGTCAACCCAGTCCACTTTCTGCTCCCATCCCGGCACGGCCCCGACGTCGTACTCTTCCTGGCCGCGCTACCGCAACTGTAGGGCAGACAGGGACGTCCATGTGCGGTAGCGTCCAACCATCACGGCCCGGCGAGTGCCGGGGCGGCTTCGGCAATCCTTCGGAGGGACCCATGCTGCGCGGAATGAGTACGGTCAGCTATTACACCCCGGACCTGCCGGCGGCGGTCGAGTGGTACTCCGACCTGCTGGGGAAGAAGCCCTACTTTGAGCAGCCGGGCTATGCGGAGTTCCGGGTCGGCGACTACGAGCACGAGCTGGGGCTGATCGACACCATGCACGCTCCGCCCGGACACGCTATCGACCCCGGCGGCGCGATCCTCTACTGGCATGTGGACGATGTGCGGGCCGTGCGGCAGCGCCTGCTGGAAAAAGGCGCGAAGGAGCTGGAGCCCGTCACGGAACGCGGCCACGGTTTCGTCACGGCCTCGGTGGTGGATCCGTTCGGCAACGTCCTCGGCATCATGCAGAACCCGCACTACCTGGAGATGCTGGGCTCCTCCGCTCCGGCGTCCTGACGTTGAAGCGCCGCAGCCACCGCTGCCCGGGTGGCTGGACCACCCAGTTCACCGCCACCGTGGTGAGGGCCCAGCGGAAGCGCCGGGCAAACGCGGTTCGGCCGGCGAAGATCCGCCCGGCCGCGCCGACGCGCAGCCGCCGGTCGAACCTGATCCGCGCCCACGGAGCCAGTTGGAAGCTCAGGTCCAGGTCGTCGTGGATGTCCTGCCGGTCGCGGTGGACGCCTGCCTTGGCCCGCTCCCAGGCAGTCCGGCGCATGGCGAAGTTCGATCCCCACACCGGGGTGGCCGCCATCGCGAGGCCGGCGCCGAGCCGGTAGCCGGAGCCGTAGGCGGCGCTGGCCAGCCGGGCCACCGGCCGCGGCAGGTCATAGAACCGGCCCGGACCGGTCAGCGCGTCGAGGCCGGGATCGGCGTCGAAGGCGGCACCGATCCCTGCCAGCCAGTCCGCGGGAGGACGGGTGTCGGCGTCGCAGCGGACGATCACACCGTCGGCGGTGCCATCGAAGCCGGCCGCGGTGGCGTCATCGGGCCCTACACAGGCGGTATCGAAGCCTGCGACGGCGGCGTCGTAGCCGGCAGCCGATGCGGCCGGGATGCCGGGGCGTCGTTCGACGACGACGCGCGCCCCGGCCGCCCGTGCCACGTGGGCCGAGGAATCGGTGCAGTTGTTGTCCACGACGATGACCTCGTAGGGCGGACGGGTCTGCCGCCCCAACAGCGCGAGGCAGTCGGCGAGCGCCGCGGCGTCGTCGAGCACCGGGATCACCACGGTCATGATGGTGTGATGCCGGCCCTCCGTCGGACGGGCCTCCGTGGACCCGTTGTCGCCCCGCGGTTTCACCGGGCTCCCGCGTACCAGATCAGCAGCATGGTGACCAGGAAACCGACCGCATAGTTCAGCCACAGGAACCGTTTCCACCCCGCGTTCGCGGCGGCCGAGCCGGCGTCGTCGATCCGGGCGAAGCGCAGCACGTTGGCCAGGTAGGGCAGGGCCAGGAGCCCGGCCAGCGGGCCCGGCCAATCGGTGGCCAGCATCAGCAGTCCGGCAGCGGCATAGGCGGCGGCGGAGACCAGCACGGTGCGGCGGGCGCCCAGCACGGTGCCGATCGACCCGAGCCCGGCCTCGCGGTCCGGGACCACGTCCTGGACCGCGCCGAAGGCATGGCTGGCCACGCCCCACAGGAAGTACGCGGCCAGCAACGCCCACAACCCCGGGGTGAAGCCGGCGCCGGCCAGGACCAGCCCGTAGACCGCGGGCGAGACGAAGTGCGTGCTGGAGGTCAGCGAATCCAGGAACGGCCTTTCCTTGAACCGCAGCCCCGGCGCGCTGTAGGCGTAGACCGCGGCCAGCGAGACCAGCAGCACCAGGTTGGACGCCACGCTGCCGGCTACCGCCAGGACCGCGATGAACGGCAGCGTGGCCACGGCGCTGGCCTGCAAAATCGCGCGGTGTCGGGCCCTGTCCACCACCGCTCCCTCGGCCCCGCCCTTGCGCGGGTTGAGCAGGTCCGATTCATAGTCGAAGACGTCGTTGATGCCGTACATCGCCAGGTTGTACGGGACCAGGAAGAAGATGGTGCCCACCACCAGCAGCCAGTCGACGCCGCCGGAGGCCAGCAGGTACCCGGCGGCGAAGGGGTAGGCGGTGTTGACCCAGGACACCGGCCGGGAGGTGACGACCAGTTCACGAATCACGACGGTTCCCCTCCCCCGCCGGCTCGGCCGGCCTCTCATCGGCACGACGGCGGCGCGGGCCCGTGAGCATCAGCCACACCGCGGGCAGCAGCAGCGCCGCACCCAACGGATAGGCAAAGTCCTCGACCGGCGCCAGTCCGATCCGGAGTCCGGCCAGGGCGTGTCCGCCGTAGTCGAACAGCCCGGAGGCGATCATGACGTTGTCGAACACGGCGGTGAGCACCCAAAGCGCCGCGACGGACAGGCCGGCCGCCGCGGCTGCCCCGCGGGGCACCCGCCGGACCAGGACCGCGCCCGCTGCCGCCACCACCGCGACGCCGAGGAAGACCGCATTCAGCTCCAGGAAACTCACGCCGCACCACCCCCGGCCGGCGCGCCATCGTCGCGGCTGACCAGCTGCGGCCTGGCCGCGCGGGCCGCCCGCCGGTGCCGGCCCCATGCCAGCAGCCCGGTGAACAGGACCATGGTTTGGTAACAGAGGAAGGCCAGGAAGAACGCCTCCTCCAGCGGCAACTCGGGGCCCAGCATCAGGCCGGTCATCAGCGGCGAGTCGCGGTGCACGAAGATTCCCAGCGCGATCGCCCAGACGTCCCAGGCTAGGAAGTACGCCAGTCCGATGGCCATCGTGACGGCGGCCGCGACCGGGCGGGCGAAGAAGAACAGCCTGTAGCGCGCGTCCAGCAGGGCCATGCAGCCCAGCAGCGCCACCAGCACGGCCAGGTAGATCATGTACTCCTCCCCGCACTGTCCGACGACGGCGCGGGGCCGGGCGCCGCCGGGTCCGGTTCCGGCAGTGCGCCCGGCGTCCCGATCCCCTGCACGGCCTTGAGCACCAGTTCGGCGCTGATCAGGCACATGGGCACGCCAATGCCCGGCCGGACCGAGCTGCCAGCGTAGTGCAACCCGTCGACCCGGCGGCTCCGGTTGCCCGGGCGCAGGAAGGCGCTCTGCCGCAGGGTGTGCGCCGGACCCAGCGCGCTGCCGCGCCACGCGTTGAAGCCGTCCGAGAAGTCCGCCGGGCCGTAGGTGCGTCGGACGGCGATCCGGCCGCGCAGGTCAGCCACTCCCGCCCAGGCGGCCAGCTGGTCGATGGCGGCGTCCCCGACCGCTTCCACGGCGGCCGCCCCGGACCCGTCGTCACCGCCCGACCCCCAGGCCGGCTCAGCCGGTGCGGGAACCAGGATGAACAGGTTCTCGTCCCCGGCCGGCGCCGCCCCGGCGTCGGTGGCGCTGGGCTTGCACACGTACATGGAGGTTTCTCGGGCCAACGCCCGCCCGGAGCGGATGCGGCCGAAGTTCTCCTTCCAGTCCCGGGTGAAGAGCAGGTTGTGGTGTGCTAGCTGCGGCAGCGCCCCGCGCACGCCCAGGCAGACCAGCACGGCGCTGGGGCCGGGGTCGCGGCGGCGCCACACCCGTTCCGGGTGGCTACGCAGGTGCGCCGGCAGCAGCGCGGTCTCCACATGGTGCAGATCCGCCGCGGCGACGACCACGGCCGCCGCCGTCCGGTGTTCTTCGCCGGCGGCGTCGGACCAGAGCACCGCCTCGCAGCGGGCCTTCGCGCCGGACTGCCCGGTGACGATGTGCCGGGCGGTGGCGCGGGTTTCGATCCGGACGCCGGCCTCCCGCGCCAGCCGCTCCATCGCATCGACCAGGGCGGCGAACCCGCCCAGCGGGTAGTACACGCCGTCGTCGAGATCCAGGTGGCTCATCAGGTGGTACATCGCCGGCGCCCGGTACGGGCTGGTGCCCAGGAACACCGCCGGGTACCCCAACAGCTGATGCAGCCGCGGGTCCGTGAACCGTTCGCGGACGTAACGGTCCAGGCTCCAGCCCAGCAGCTTGGCCAGCCGGGGTGCCCGGCGCAGCACCTGCGGGTGGGCCAGGCCGCGCAGGCTGGCGAAGTCGTCGTACAGGAAGTGCTCCTTGGCCAGCCGGTATGTTTCCGCTGCCTCGTCCAGGTAGTGGTGCAGCGCCGGCCCGGACCCCGGTTGCAGGCCTCGGAACAGTTCGGTCACGTTTTCGCGGCCGGAGCGGACCTCCGTGGCCGCCGGATACCCCTCGAACCAGATCCGGTAACCGGGGTCCAGCCGCACCAACTCCAGCTGCTCCGCGGCGCTGGTGCCCATCAGCTTGAACCAGTGGTCGATCACCTCCGGCATCAGGTACCAGGACGGGCCGGTGTCGAAGCGGAAGCCGTCGCGCTCGAGCCGTCCCGCCCGGCCGCCGAGGACGGAACGCTGCTCTAGCAGGGTGACGCGGTGACCCGCCCGGGCCAGCAGCCCGGCTGTTGCCAGTCCCGAGACCCCGCCGCCGATGACCACCACCGGTTGGTCCGAGCCGCCGGCCTTCGACGCCGCACCCGCTGCCCTTCGACGGGCGGTCAGCCTGGACGCGAACGAGGCGGCGCCCATCAGGCGGCGCTCCTTCCGCGCAGCCGCTGGCGGGCCAGGATCCGCAGGGCGATCGCGGCCTTCTGCGGCGTGCCGACGCGCACCCGACGGGAAAGCAACTCCTCCGCCGGTATCCGTTCCAGCCGGTCGACGAGCGCGCTGAACAAGGCATGAGCCAGTTCGACGGCGGTGCAGGCACCGGGCGGGAGCAGCGCAATGCCCCGCCCGGCGGCAGCGAGGTCCGCCCGGATCTCGGCCACCAGCGCGTGCTTCCGTTGCTCGTCCCACGCCTCGGCGCCCGTCTGCGGGAAGTAGCTGCGGCCCAGCTGATCCCGGTCGGCGGCGAGGTCGCGCAGGAAGTTGACTTTTTGGAAGGCGGAGCCCAGCCGGCGGGCGGCGGCGGCGAGCTCGTCGCCCCGGCCGGGCATCGCGCCGGGCATGGTTTGGAACACCCGCAGGCACATCAGGCCCACCACCTCGGCGGAGCCGTAGATGTAGTCCGCCAACGAATCTGCGGTGTGTTCGGCCACCGTGATGTCCGCGCGCATCGAGGCGAAAAACGGCCGGGTCAGGTCGACGCCGATGCCGCACGCGCGGGCGGTCCCGGCGAACGCGTGCACCACCATGTTGGTGCTGTAACCGGTCAGCAGCGCGGTCTCCGTCTCGTGTTCCAGCCTGTTCAGCTGGTCGCGCACGGCCACGGCGTCGAGCCCGGCCTCGGCAGCCGCACCGTCCACCGCTTCGTCGGCCACCCGGACCAGCGCATAGATGTTGGCGATGTGCCGGCGTTCCTCCGGCCCGAGCAGCCGGCACGCCAAGCCGAAGGAGGTGGAATAGCGGGCAATCACGACGCCGGCGCTGCGGCCGGCGGCGTCGGTGTACCGGAGCAGTGGGTTCGGTTCCATGGCCCTAGTTCCCCCTCGTCAGCACCTGGTTGCAGACCCGCGCCAGTTCGCTCCACGCGCCGGCGTCCAGGGACAGGAGTCGGGACTCCTCGAGCGCTTCGTCCACCAGGATGCGGGCGAGCCGCATCGCCTGCGCGTCGGCGCCGCAGTCCGTGAGCGCCGCGCGGACCTCACCGATCCCCGCCTCGCCGCGGCGAAACGCGGCCAGCAGGTCATCGAACCCTTCCGCCTCCGCCGCAAACGCGGTCAGCACGGTGCGTTTGCCTTCACGCAGGTCGGATTCGGCGGACTTCCCGGTGGTGCCGGGCTCCCCGAAGGTCCCGAGAACGTCGTCCACGATCTGGTAGGCCAGCCCAATGCGGCGGCCGACCGCGGCGAGTGCCTCGGCCGGGTGTCGGTCGGCGCCGGCCAACAGCGCCCCGGCTTTCAGCGGCGCCTCAAAGGAGTAGGCCGCCGTCTTCAAACGTTCCATGCCGAGGACGTCGCCCAGGCCGGGGCTTTCCGTCGCCGCCGACAGCAGGACATCATCCAGTTCGCCCGCGGCCGAGGCGAACACGGCGTCGTGGACCGTTTCCATCAGGACGTCGGCGCACGGCAGCCCGGCGCCGGAGCTGCCGGCCATCCGCAGGGCACCGGTCAGCAGGAGGTCGCCGGCAATGATCGACGCCGCGTGGCCCAGGTGCTCGGCCTCGGGCCCGGGCAGCCCCTGACCCCTGGCGTCGTCCCGGTAACGGGCTCCGATGGTTGGCAGGCCGCGGCGGACGAAGTCCCTGTCGATGACGTCGTCGTGCACCACCAGCGCGGTGTGCAGCAGCTCGAACGCCGCGCCTAGCCGGGCGCAGCGGCGCGGATCCTCGCCGCCGAAGGACTTGTACGCGAGCTGCACCATCCTGGGCCGCAGCCGCTTGCCGCCGCCCAGCGCAGCCTCAATCCGGTCCCACAGCACGGGAAAAGTACGCGAGAGCTTGCCGGCCCGGCTGCGGTTCCCTGCAGTAAATCGCTGAAGCTCCGCTTCGACGAGGGGGCCTACTTGCCGCCAGCCACAGGGATCCGACGCTGCCTCGGCGGCCGCGCGGCTTTCGGCGTTCAGAGTCATGACTGACCTTCTCCCCAAGGTTGGGAGCGTGCAGGCTGCCCCCGTCACTTCTGCACTTCGTTGTTCCATAGTGTGCGTCACCGGGGCCCGGTGCGCGACCATTGCCTGCAATTGGCGGGGTCAAAATCCCCAACTAGTCGGCCGGTTTGGCGGGCTCCCGCGCCGATATCCGGCAAAGGCTTGCCAGCGGCGGCCCCATCATGGAACGTAGTAAGCACACTTAGCATCGTTGGGGTATATCGTCCGGACCCTGGCGTCACGTGAGGCCGGTCAGGCTTCCTCACCCTAAGGAACAAACCATGACACCGACACCGCAACAGCCGGTCACCGACGACAGCATCAAGGTCCGCCAGCTCAGCCACTACCAGTTCACCTGGGTAGCCGGTGAGCCGGGGGCCCGCGGCACCTGGACCCTGCAACTGGTCCTGGACCAGGGCGCGTGGGAAGAGGTGCTGACGCTGGACGCCGACGACGCCGACAACCTCCAGGACCTCCTCTCCACCGCGGAGACCGTGTACTACGACATCGCCCGCCGCACGCTGATGTTCGGCACCACCAAGGCCGGCCACCACTAGCCACGGGGCGACGGTGGAACCAGCCGGGCGCTAAACCGTCAACGGTTTCCGCGGCGGGGGCTGTGCTGAGATGCTGGTGGCGTGACAACAATCTCGACCGAGCCGCCCCGGACCGCGCTGAGCTGGAAACTGGTGCCGGCGCTGCTCCTCTCGGCGTCCGGCGTGCTGCTTTTTGCCGTCGAGAATGGGCCCCTCGGCTACGGCCTGCTCGCGCTGAGCGTGGCCACGGCGGCGTTGGTTGACCGGGAGTTTGTGCGGCATCTTGCGCTGATCGCGGCCGGGATGCTGATCATCAGCCTGGTGCCGCTGAACGCCGACCTGAGCCTCGGGCACATGGCCCTGATGGGCGGCGCCCTCGCGTTGGCCGTCCTGGTGCCGTGGTTGGTGTCGAGGTTTGTCTACCGGGAGAAGATCATCAGGTTTCCGGTGAACACGGGCCGCAAATGGCCGTTGTCCGCCAAGCTGTACCTCATCGGCGTCGTGGCGCTCGGCTACTTCATCCTGCCGGTGTACCTGGTCAGCACGGGCGTTTACCAAAATTGGCCGGATGCCTCCGACCCCACAATCTTCTGGCGGCTCTTTCTCGGCGTGAACGCCGTCGGCATCTGGGACGAACTGTTCTTCATCTGCACCACCTTCACGCTGCTGCGCCGGCATTTTCCCGACTGGCTGGCCAACCTCCTGCAGGCCGTCGTGTTCTCGTCCTTCCTGTGGGAAATCGGTTACCAGGCGTGGGGGCCGCTGCTGACCTTCCCGTTCGCGCTGCTGCAGGGCTATACGTTCAAGCTGACGAAGTCGTTCACCTACGTGGTATCCGTGCACCTGATCTTCGACTTCGTGCTGTTCCTGGCGCTGGTGCACGCGCACAACCGCGACTGGCTGCCGATCTTCCTGTACTGACCGTGCTGCTCCCCCGCGCACCAGGACGTAGAGGGGCCCGGCGGCACAGGGACGCGAAGGGGCCCCCGGCACGCAGGACACAAAGGGGCCCGGCGGCACCCCTGTGCGGGGTGCCGCCGGGCCCTGGATGCGGCGAGGCGCGCCGGAGGGCGCCGCCGGCCTACTTGGTCTTCTTGGCCGCGCCCTTTTCGGTCCTGGCGCCTTCGGTCGCCAGTTCACCGGCACTGTTTTCCAGGTGTGCGCGCATGAACCACTGGAAGAGCTCCAGCTCGGCGGTCTGGCCGATCAGCATGTCCTCCGTGACCGGATCGATTTCGCCAACGGTTTCGATGGCCTCGCGGTGGTCGGAAATCACGCCGTTGTACACGACGTCCAGGGCGGCCAGGTGCTCGGCGGTCCCGGCACGGTGGATGTCGTAGTCGTCCCAGCTGCGCTCCTTGACCAGGGCGCCGGGCAAACCGTTCGGCGAGACGCCCAAGGTGGCGATGCGCTCGGCGGTCTCGTCGATCATCGCGCGGACCTTTTCGATCTGCGGGTCCAGCATTTCGTGGACGCCGATGAAGTCGCGGCCCACCACGTTCCAATGTGCGTGCTTGAGCGTCAGCTGCAGGTCGTTGAGGGCGTGAAGCCGCATCTGCAAGAGGTCGGCGACCTTGACACCCTCTTCAAGTTCGAGCCCCGGTACGGTGTAGCTTGCCTTCGATCGGTTCGTTTCCGCCATGAGAAACCTCCTTGTGTAGGTGCTGCCGCTTGTCGGCGTGCTGCTATTCCCAACCTAGCCATGGCCGGCGGTTTCGTCCCGTCGGCGACGCGTCCGTCAGCCAAGGGCGAAATTCAGCACCCTTACTAATCTCCCGGGGCTCCCCTGGCAATGAACCGGATGATGACGGCGGAGAGCAGCACCACCGCGGCGCAGATGCCGGCCGCAATCGCGGTGCCTTCGTCCACCAGCCCGCCGTCCAGGCGCCCGACGGCAATCCAGGCCAGGCCCCAGGCGGTGGCCAGCGCAGGCGCGAGCCGGCCGCGGCTGTACAGGGCGGTTCCGACGCCGACCGCCGCCGCGACGACAAGCACGATGGAGGACAGCAAGGTGACCGGCAGCCCCAGGCCGTCCAGCCCGGACGCGGCGAGGACGGCGGAGGTGTTGGCGACCGTGGCCACGGTGACCCAGCCCAGATACAGCCCGAAGGTGCCGTCGGTGATCAGGGTGTCCAGCCACGCGCCGGACGTCGACCAGACCAGCAGCACGAGGATGCGCGCCAGCACCGCCAGCAGGACAACGATCACCGTGAGGCTGAACACCAACAGGCCGGCCTGCACCACCCAGATCCAGGCAGCGTTCAGGAGCATGGCCGCCACCGCCCAGGGACGCAGGGCCGCGTGTCGTTCCGACTGCCGCTGGGCCGGCAACAGTTGCCACACCGCGTAGGCCAGCAGGCCCAGGTAAATGAGCGACCAGATGCGGAAGGCGGCCGAGGCCGGGGCCAGCGGCGTCGAGTCCTCATTCAGCCAACCCCCTGCCGCCTCCTGGATCGGCGTTCCCATAAGCGCCCCGCTGCCCCAAAAGGCGGCAACGATGGCCGCCAGGGAACTGGCCAACACCAGGATCGGCACGGCCCGCCCGGTCCGCGTCTCCGTTTGCTGCTGCATGGTTCCTCCGGCTGTCGACGGATGTTCGGGTGCGCTGCGGGACCTTCCTGTCGTTACCGGGGGGACGGCTAGGTGTCGAGGGTGCCGCGGACGATGCTGACGCTGGAGTGCTCGGGGTTTCCGTCCAGCGGTTCGTCCGAAACGTCGACGATGGGGAACCGCGACAGGTCCAGTCCGTCCGGGATGGCGAACCTGCCGGTGTCCGAGTCCATCACGCCGAGGCTGACCAAGGCGGACAAATCCGGTGCTATCAACCACACCTCCTGGTATCCCTGCGCCTCGTTCTCGCTCAGCCTGATCTCGAGTTCCCTGGTGCCGTTGGCTTCCACTACCCGGGCCGTTCCGGTGGCCGCGTATTGCTCCAGCGGTTCCAACTGCGCCTGCGCCAGCGTGGCGGCGTTGCGGGTGACGCCCCAGGAGATGCCGATGGCGGCGACGATCGCCACCGCGGCCGCCGCGGCCAGCCAGGCGGGCAGGTGCCGGGAGGGCGGGCGCCGGGAGGGGGGAGGACCGGCGGGGAGGCGTCGGGAAGCCTTGGGCTTGGCAGATACCCCCCGGGATGAGACGGTCCGGGACGGCCTGCGCCCGGCCGGCGCTGTTTCCGTGCGACCCTGCAATGGGTCCGCGGCCAGTTCGGGAGAAAGGGCGAGTTCGCGGTGAATGGTTTCCCAGACCGCTGGATCCGGCGGCTCGAGGGTTGGTTCGGGGTTGGCCCTCACCGCCTCCACCGCCCGGCGCAGCGCGTGGTACTCCTCCGCGCACTGGCTGCAGCGGCGCAGATGGTCCCTGTCCGATTGGTTGCCGACGGCGTCGTCCAGCGCCAGCAGGCTGATCAGTTCCGGTTCAAGATGCTGCATGGTCGACCTCCAATCGGCTCCTCAGGTGGTGCAAACTGCGATGAATATGGCTTTTGACGGTACCAACGGGAAGGTCCAGCCGGTGGGAAATCTGCTCGTGGGTCAGATCCTCGTAGAACGCCAGGCGCATGATGGAGCCCTTGGGTTCACCCAGCCGCTCCAGCTCATCGTCCAGCAGCAGGCGGTCTGCGAGGACCTCCGGTGACTGGGAGTCCCGGGCGAATTCGGGGTCGGGCATGACCGCCGAAACGGCCCGCAGTTTGTGCTGCTCGCGGGCGGCGGAAGAATACGCGTCGGCGATGGCGCGGCGGGTGATCCCCACGATCCAGGCCGGCAACCGGCCGAGCGTCGGATCGAATCCTTCCCGCGATCGCCACGCCCGGATGAATACTTCCTGGGTGATATCGTCCGCCGCGGACTTGTCTTGCAGGGCCCTGGAGGCCAGCGTGTGGACGAGCGGGGCCAGGTGCCGGTAGGCATCGGCGATGGCAGCCTCCTCACCCGCCGCGAAGGCTGCGTCGATGTCCGAGTCCCACGCTTCGAAAGGATGAGGTACCAAGCCTGCGTCCTTCCGGTTGGTCGGAGGAAACGCCACGCGAACAGTTGTTGCGGGACCGGAAAAGTCAGTCGGGAACTGCCGTGACAACCACATTGTGGCTGTAATCCTCTCGCGCGTCCAGCCATTGGCCACCGCAGGTGACCAGCTTGAGCAGCGGTTGTCCATCGCGGCGGAAGATGCCGTTTCCGTCGAAATCGTCCTTGTCCATCAGCGCCACCTCGGTAACGCGGTAGGTCACGGGGTCGGCGGCAGCCCGTTCCACCGTGATGCGGGTGCCCTGTTCGAGCTGCCTCAGTTCGGAGAAGGGAGCCAGGCCCGCCAAGGTGTCGACGTGGGCCGCTATCACCGCGGTCCCCGCCCGGTCACCCGGCGCGGCACCGTAGCGGTACCAACCCGCCTGCTCCACCGACTCGGGGATCTCCATGGCGTTACCCGTTGTGACGCCGACGTCGACGACGCTCACATCGATTGACGTGCCGGCCACGACCAGCCGGGTGGGCGGCGTCTCCTGATTGGCGGCGGTCAGTGGTGCGGCCAGCCGCACCGGAATGTCGGCAGGGTCGGGGATCTTGTCGACCGCCGGGACCGCGGTTTCGCCCGGCCCTGCGGGGTTTCCAACAGCTGCCGGGGAGGCCGCCGGAACCAGCTGTCGGCCCGCGGCCGGCTGCATGGGTCCGGCGCAGCCGGTAGCGGCGATCAAGACGCCGCAGCACAGGAGCCCTGCGCGGGTGCCCATCGTCGTCGTCGGTACGGTTGTCATGATTCTTTCCTCGAGGGGTGGTTGCCGGCGCCAAAGCGATGGAAGCCGGCGGCGCCCCGGGCTGGCGCCGCCGGCTTCTTTTCGGACCCGTCGCAGTTAGTCGGTGGTGCGAACCGCTTGCTTGCGACGGGCGACTGCGCCGGTGCCGAGGAGCAGCAGCACTGCTCCGCCGGCAACCGCGGCGATGGTGTAGTCCGGGCCGGCCTCTGCGGCCGCGCCCGACATGCCGCCCGGCACGGCGCCCGGCGCGGAATGCAGTCCTTCGATGTTCTGCACCGCAAGAGCCAGGTTGCCGTCATTCAGGCTGCCCCAGGCGTAGACGACCGTGTGGGTGCCCTCCGCCACCGGCACGTCGGCCGGGCCGATCACCGGTTCGGTGGTGCCCGCCGCGGCCACCGCCGCGGAGATCGTGCCCGGGTCGAGGGTGAGGGTCTGCTCGTCCGGGTTGGACAGGCCCTGGATCACCGGGGATCCTCCGGCCAGCACGTCGACGGCGGGGGCGGCGGCCGTGTGCCGCACGGTCAGCTTGCCCTTGCCGGCCTCAATGGCCGAGACGTCGTTGGTGAACAGGTTGGCGGTTGGATTGCCCTCGGCGTCCAGGTTGGCCACGGCGGTGTAGTTGCCGCCGCCTTCCAGTTGGACATCCACCGGGCCGATGGCGGGGCTGTCGGCGTTCTCGGCGTCCGAGGCGGTGATGGCCAGCGAGTACTCGCCCGCAGGCAGTGCCAGCGGACCGGCCAGGTCGCCGGGAGCGAAGTCATCCAGCGTCCGTTCGCCGTTCACCCACACGTCCACGGTCAAATCGGGGACGCCGTGCAGGACCGAGAGCTGGGCTTCCTGTTCGGCCGCCTGGGCGGGACTTGCCGCGCCGAGTGCCAGAAGCCCCAGGGCTGAAACCGTAACGATGCTCTTGCGCATTTTGTTCTCCTTCAACGGCCCGGGTGCTCCGGGCTGATCGGTGCTTACACCCCTACTACTGTCCGGGCGGGGTATTTGGATGCACTTTCATGGAAATTTTTTTTGGCGGCGTCTCTCCCCTCGGGATGCGCCCCGCCGTCGTACTTCCCCCGGTTGAGTGGAGAGCGGCCGGAGACGCTAAGTTTTTCCTATGGCTACGGAAGATCGCGTTAACGAACATTCAAAGGGCCGGACCGAGACCTTCGAGGAGAAGCTGGACCGGAATTGGAACGAGCTGCTGCAGGAGCTGCGGGTGATGCAGACCGGCGCGCAGATCATCACCGCGTTCCTGATGACGCTTCCGTTCCAGAGCCGCTTCAGCGATCTGGCCCCGTACCAGGTGAGCCTGTACATCGCGCTGCTGGTGCTTGCGGCGCTCATGACCGGCGTGATCCTCACGCCGGTGGCGATCCACCGCCAGCTGTTCGGGCTGCACCTCAAAGACGCGACCGTGGCGCACGGGCACCGGATCGTGAGGGTCGCGGTGCTGGGGATCGGGCTGCTGGCCACCGGTTGTGTGGCGTTCATCGTGGACGTGATCGCCGGCGACGTCCCTGCCCTGGCGGTGGGCGGCGGCGTGCTGGTGGCAATGTTCTTCCTGCTGTGGATCCTGCCGTACCTGCTGCGGCGCGGGCTGAGCGGCGCAGAGCCGCGCTCCAGGGACTGACGTCCGGCGCTTTCCGGGCCCTTGACCCCGTGACAGGGCCCGGCGCGGGTGGAAGCATGGCGTCATGGCCACTCCACCGGAACCGACGCCGCAGCTGGTGCTGGTCACCGGCGCCACCGGCTACATTGGCGGGCGGCTGGTTCCGCGGCTGCTGGCCCGCGGCTACGCCGTGCGCGTTCTGGTCCGCTCACCGGGCAAGCTCGCGGCCGTTCCGTGGCACGACGACGTGGACGTTGTTGCCGGCGACCTCGCCGACGCCGACGACGCCAAGCTGGCCTGCGCCGGCGTGCAGACGGTGTTCTACCTGGTGCACTCCATGGCCTCCGGGAACGACTATGAAGGGCGCGAACTCGCGGTAGCGCACACGGTTGCGGCCGCTGCCGCCGCGGCCGGGTCGCAACGGATCGTCTATCTGGGCGGGCTGCATCCGGAGAACGTCGAGTTGTCCCGCCACATGCGTTCGCGGGCTGCCGTGGGCCGGACGCTGCTGGAAGGCGAGGTGCCGGCGGCGGTCTTCCAGGCCGGCGTTGTGATCGGCTCCGGTTCCGCCTCCTTCGAGATGATCCGGCATCTGGCCGAAAACCTGCCGGTCATGCCGGCGCCCAGCTGGGTGCGGCGCACCGTGGAGCCGATAGCCATCAGCGATGTGCTGCACTACCTGGAACGGGCGCCGGAGCTGCCGGCCGGGCTGAACCGCACCTTCGACATCGGCTCGCGGGAACGGATCACCTACGCGGGACTGATGTACGGGTACGCGCGCGAGGCCGGGCTGGCGCGGCGGCTGATTTATGCCCTGCCGATTCCGGCTCCCGCGCTGGCCGGCTGGTGGGTGGCGCTGACGACCCCGATCCCGCACGCCATGGCCGTGCCGTTGGTGCAGTCCCTCCAGCACGACGCCGTCTCCGCGGAACACGACATCGACCGCTACATCCCGCCGCCCGAGGGCGGACTGACCGGGTACCGCCGCGCGGTGCAGCTGGCGCTGGGGAAGATGGCCAGCGGCGAGGTGGAAACCAGCTGGACCAACGCCTCCAACAGCCCGCCGTCGGACCCGCTGCCCAGCGACCCTGAGTGGGCGGGCCGCACCGTCTTCGTGGACGCGCGGGAACGCGGCTCCGCCGTCGCCGCCGAGGACGTCTGGCGGGTGATCCAGGGGATCGGCGGGGACAGCGGCTGGTACTCGTGGCCCGCGGCCTGGGCCATCCGGGGCGTGCTGGACAAACTGGTGGGCGGCGCCGGACTCAACCGCGGCCGGCGGCATGCCGACCGGCTCAGCGTGGGCGACGCCGTTGACTGGTGGCGGGTGGAGGCCATTGAGGACGCGCCCGAGCGCCGGCTGCTGCGGCTGCACGCCGAGATGAAGGTGCCGGGTCAGGCCTGGCTGGAACTGTCGGTGGTCCCCGCGGACGACGGCAGCGTCTACCGGCAGCGCGCCATCTACTTCCCCACCGGGCTCTCCGGCAAGCTCTACTGGTGGCTGGTGCTCCCGTTCCACGGGCTGATCTTCCCCTCCATGGCCCGCAACATCATCCGCCGGGCATCCGCGCTCGGGGCTGGGGGCGAGGCGACCGCCGCGGACTCGGCCGCCGGACGCAACGCTGCCGGGCTGGGGGCCGCCGGACTCGGGGCTGCCGGTGACGCGACAACCGGAAAGAGGCACCATGACAAAGCGACCTGACGACGTGCCCGCCGAAAAGTACCGGCGCCCCGAGGGCCTCGACGACGCCACCCTTGAGGCCCTGGGCAAGATTTCGGAGGCGCTGGAAGCGGTGGAACACGCCCGCGGCCTGCTGTACGGCTTTCACCGGCTCACCGGTACGGCCGACTTGGCGCTGGGCGAGGCGGTGGAGCTGCTGCGCAAGGCCGGACACCGGCAACTGGCCGAGCGCGTCGACCGGGAGATCGTGGGCCGCAACGTCATCGAGGGGCATTGGACGTTCCAGATCATCGACGAGTACGACGAGATCTACTACGGTCCCTTCAAGGAGCTGGAGCGGCAGGCACGTGAAACGCTGGCCGGCGGCCGCAAGCACCTGTTCGAAGCCGCCATGAAAGAGGACCGGCGCACCCACGGGCTCCGAAACCACGAGGCAAACGCCCCGGGCCAGCGGGACGCCGGCACCTGATCGCGGCCGGCACGATCCGGGCCCGGCTTCCAGGGGACAGCCTTTAAGCCACGACGTGCTCCGCCGGTCTGGCCGTTAGGCCTGCGGGTACACAACCGCCAGCGGCAGCCGCCCGCAGTCCAGCACAACCAGTTCCACATCGTTGTACCGGTCGCCGCGGGGCGGCACCGTCCGGGGGCGGGCCGGAGCGGCTTGGCTTCCGGGATCGCCGATCCTCCCTGCCGCCGGACCGGTCGCCGGGACGGCACCCGGCGCCAGCAGCGTCCCCGCGGCCAGCTGCGCGTCGGCGGAAACCACCACCCGGCCGGCGCGGTTGACCAGGCCCGCGGCCGGGTGCAGACTCTTCAGCGCCGGCAACAGGAGCGGTTCCAACGATGCGACAAAGACGTCGGCCCCCGCCACGCCGACGCGTCGCTCCCCCGCTGCAACCGGGACCGTCATGGTCATGGTGTATTCGTCGGTGCAGAGGAAGTCCACGTAGGGTCCGGTGACATGCGGCAGGCCGGTTTCCATCGGCCGGGTGAACCACTCACGCCGCGTGTAGGCGTCGGAGGCCGATTCCAGGGCGGGCAAGACCAGCCGCTCCATGCTTTCGCCCTGCCACCACGCCATGTGCCAGGAAGCGTCGGCCACGGCGTGGGCGGCGGCCACAAAACCGGCGCCGACCACGGGCCATTCCTCCCTCCCCACCAGCTCAGCGACCAGCGGCTGCATGGTCGCGGTCACCTGCTTGCCGCCCGGCGGCCGGGCCGGATCCTCAAACAACCCGGCCAAGGCGGGCACCCACGCGTTGACTTCGGCCAGGATGTCTTCGAAGAATCCGGTGACCTCGGCGAGCGGATCTGCCGCACGTGCCGATGCCGGTTGGGCCATGGAGTTCATCCCGTCCTCCTTTGGGCGGTAGCGGGGGTCGGGCCGGCGGGCCGGTCGGTCAGCCGGGCGTGTTCATCGATGAGCGCCGCCAGTCCCGTCTGGATCTGCTCAGTCACAGTTTCGCGCGCCGTGGCGGCATCGGCTGCGGCAACCGCATCGGCAATGCGATCGCACATCTGCACCATCGTGGCGTCGAACTCTGCGTCCTCGTGCAGCACCGACAACAACGGACCAAAGTCCTTATAGAGCCGGACGAATTCACGCGTCAGCCGCGCCGACTGGCTCAAGGCTGCCAACTCCAGCAGGAAATCGCCGACGACGGCCCCGCCGGTGCCTGTTGAACGGGAAGCATGCAGGATCCGGCGCAGCATTTCGGCGTCGTCGGGATCGGCAAAATCCGCCGCCAGTTCGGCGGCGGTCGCCGCAATGGCACGATAATGGATAGCCAGGTCGCGCAGCTCCACCCGGCTCATCCGGCCCAGGCGCTCGCGGACCAGTTCAGCACGCCGTCCGGTGGGGACGGTGACGAAGGTGCCTCCGTCGCGGCCCCGCCGGGTGGCCACCAGCCCGCGGGACCGGAGGCCCACCAAGGCTTCCCGGGCCGTCACCGTAGCCACGCCCATGGAGGAAGCCAGCTCGGCCTCGCTGGGCAGCCGGTCGCCGTCGGCCAGCACACCCGCGGCAATCCCTTCCAGGATCCGGTCCTCCACGCGCTGCGCCTTGCCGCCCTCGCCCAGCGGGGCGAAGACCGCGGCGAGCAAGCGCTGGCGTGGCGGTGATTCCTTGGGCATGCGTCGATCCTTCCAGACGGACCGCCCGCAGGACGGCAGGACGCGGCGGAGGGCCCTCGGCCGGTACGGGCCGTAACAAGAAATCTACACGATGTGACCCGCTTTACATTTAACCTCTGGTTTCATATGTTAACGCAAGACGATGTAGTCCACGCCACATCAGCCCTCTTGAAAGGACCCAGCCGTGCCAGCCACAGCCACCTCCGCAACCACCGCGCCGGACAGCACGGGGGCCTCCGCCACGCCTGCCATCTCCCTGCAGCAGGTCGCGAAGACCTTCGGCGACTTCACCGCCGTCAAAGGTTTGGACCTGGACATCCGCCAGGGCGAGTTCTTCTCCTTGCTGGGCCCCTCCGGCTCCGGGAAGACCACCGTGCTGCGAATGATCGCTGGCTTCGAACTCCCCACCTCCGGCCGCATCGACCTGGCCGGCCGCGACGTCACCCGCAAGGCGCCGTTCGAACGCGACGTCAACACCGTGTTCCAGGACTACGCGCTCTTCCCGCACCTGAGCGTGGCACAGAACGTGGAGTACGGGCTCAAGCTGCGCAAGACGCCCCGGAGCGAGCGCCGCAGGCTGGTGACCGAGGCGCTGGAGATGATCCGCCTGCCCCGGGTGGCCGACCGGCTGCCCTCGCAGCTCTCCGGAGGTCAGCGCCAGCGTGTTGCCCTGGCCCGGGCACTGGTCCTGCGCCCGCAGGTGCTGCTGCTGGACGAGCCCCTCGGCGCGCTGGACAAGCAGCTGCGCGAACAGATGCAGGTGGAGCTGAAGCAAATCCAGCGCGAGGTGGGCATCACGTTCGTCTTCGTGACCCACGACCAGGAAGAAGCGCTCACGCTCTCGGACCGGGTCGCCGTCTTCAACGAAGGCGTGGTGGAACAGGTGGGCACGCCCGAGGACCTGTACGAGCGCCCCGGCAGCCGGTTCGTCGCCTCCTTCCTCGGCAACACCAACCTGGTGGAGGGCGCCTTGGCCAAACAGCTCACCGGGTCCGACGCCCTGCTGAGCATCCGGCCGGAGCGCATCCACATCCGCCGCCTCGACGAGCCCGTGGAAGCCGATGGCCTCTCCACCGTGGAAGCGCTGATCGAGGAGGTCATCTACACCGGTCCCGCCACCCGCTTCGTGGCACGCACCGCCGTCGGGCAGACCCTGATTGTCCAGGAGCCGAACGATGCCCGCGCCTCCGGCGCCCAGCGCGGCGACCGGGTCCGGCTGCAGTGGTCTTCCCGCTTCAACTACACCGTCTAGTCCCGCACCAACTACGTCACTACGCACCCTGAAGGAAAGGTACTCCATGAAGATCACCAAGGCACTGCCGCTGGCGGCACTCGCCTCGCTTTCGCTGGTCCTGGCCGGCTGCGGGGGCTCCGCTCCCGCCTCGTCCGCCGGCGGCGGCATCCAGGTCCCTGACATCCCGGCCGCCACCGCGGTGGGCGAGTCCGAGGGCGAAGTCAACATCATCGCCTGGGCCGGCTTCGTCGAGGACGGCTCCACCAACCCCGACGCCGACTGGGTCACCGAGTTCGAAAAAGAGACCCAGTGCAAGGTCAACCGCAAGGTCGGCGCCACCAGCGACGAGATGGTCCAGCTGATGCGCACCGGCGAGTACGACCTGGTCTCGGCCTCCGGCGATGCCTCGCTGCGCCTCATTGCCGGCGGCGACGTGGCCCCGATCAACACCGACCTGATCCCGAACTTCGGCCACATCGTGGACGGCCTGAAGGGCCAGATCTACGACACGCTCAACGGCAAGACCTACGGCGTTCCCATCGGCCGCGGCGCCAACGTCCTCATGTACAACACCGAGGCGGTGCCCGAAGCCCCTGACTCGTGGGAAGCCACCTGGGACCCGAACAGCGAGTACGCCGGCGAGATCATGGCCTACGATTCGCCGATCTTCATCGCCGACGCGGCCCTCTACCTGATGGCCACCCAGCCGGAGCTGGGGATCACCAACCCCTACGCGCTGGATAAGGAGCAGCTGGCCGCAGCGGTGGAACTGCTCAAGACCCAGAACGGCATCGCCGGCGAGTACTGGAACGACGCGCTCAAGGCCGTCTCCTCCATCTCCTCCGGGACCGCGTCCCTGGGCACGGGCTGGCAGGTCATCGTGAACATCGCCCAGGCCGACGGCGGAAAGGTTGAGTCCGTGCTGCCGAAGGAAGGCGCCACCGGCTGGTCCGACACGTGGATGCTCTCCGCGCAGTCCAAGAACCCTAATTGCGCCTACCAGTGGATGGACTGGGCCTCCTCCGCCGAGGTGAACGCCAAGATGGCCCAGAACTTTGGCATGGCCCCGGCCAACGCGCTGGCGTGCGAAGGCTCCAAGGAGAACGAGGAGCACTGCGCCACCTACCACGCCACGGACGAGGAGTACTACAAGCAGGTGTGGATGTGGACCACCCCGGTGGAGCAGTGCATTGACGGCCGCACCGACGCCACGTGCACCAACTACCAGGAGTGGACCAAGGCCTGGACCGAGGTCAAGGGCTAGTCCCTCCCTTCAGCACCCTCCCCATGGCAGGGGCGCGGCGCGCGGTGAGCACCGCCGTCGTGCCCCTGCTGTGGAGGCATTCCCCAGCACGACGGCGGTGTCCCCGCCGGCCGTGCACACGCATCCTGATCAGCACCGCATCTGAAGGAGGAACGGCGGGCAGGCCCGCCGAAACCACCATGGCAGCACCAACGATCGAACGGGAGGCCGCAGCCCGCAGCGCCTCGGCGCCGGGCAGCGAGCGCAGCGGACTGGGCGACCGGATCTCCCGACTGCTCTACGCCCGGCCCAAACTGCGGCTGACCGCGCTCCTGACCCTGCCGCTGGCCTGGCTGGGCGTGCTGTACATCGGATCGCTGATCCTGTTGTTCATCACCGCTTTCTGGACCACCGACTCCTTCACTTCCAAGGTGATCCCCGCGTTCACCGTAAAGAACTTCGTGGAGATCCTGACAGTGCCGGCCTATCAGTTCACCGCGCTGCGGACCATCGGCATCGCGCTGGCCGTGACCGTGCTGTGCGCCGCGTTGGCGCTGCCGCTGGGACTGTACATGGCCAAGGTCGCCTCGCCGCGGATGCGCGCGGTGCTGGCCATCGGCATCACGCTGCCGCTGTGGGCCGGCTACCTGGTGAAGGTGTTCTCCTGGCGCATCACGTTCTCCAGCGGCGGCCCGCTGGACTGGCTGCTGGCCCCGCTGGGCATGACCGGGCCGGGCTACGGCACCGCGGCGCTGGTGGTCACGCTGGCTTACCTGTGGTTCCCGTACATGGCGGTGCCGGTGTACTCGGCCTTCCGCCAGATCCCGGACAACCTGTTCGACGCTTCCTCGGACCTGGGCGCGAAGGCTTGGTCCACGGTGCGCACGGTGGCCATCCCGCTGTTAAAGCCGGCGTTCATTGCCGGGTCCATCTTCACCTTCTCGCTGAGCCTGGGCGATTACATCGCGGCGCAGTTCGTCGGCGGGAAAACGCAGGTGATCGGCACGGTGATCGCCTCCAACATCAACCTCAATCCGCCGTTGGCCGCCGCGTTCGGCACCGTGCCCATCGTCGTGGTTGTCCTGTACCTCTTCCTGGCCCGCAAGTCCGGCGCCCTCAAGCAGCTTTAGGAACTTCACCGATGAGACTTTCCTCCTCCGCCAAGATCACCCTGCGCCTGTTCGCCGGGCTGGTGATGGCCGCCATCTACCTGCCGCTGCTGCTGGTGATCGTCAACTCCTTCAACGCCACCACCTCCGGCGCGTTTCCCATCACCGAATTCACCACCCGCTGGTGGGAAGCCGCCTTCCGCAACGAGGGCGTGCGGGAGGCGCTCTGGACCTCGCTGCGCGTGGCCACGGTAGCCACCGTGATTGCGCTGCTGCTGGGCAGCATGATCGCGTTCGCGCTCTCCCGGTACGACTTCTTCGGGAAGAACACGGTCAACCTGCTGGTGGTGCTGCCCATCGCACTGCCGGGCATCGTCACCGGTGTGGCGCTGAACAACACGTTCAAGACGGTCCTGGAACCGCTGGGCATCGGCCTCGGGCTGTTCTCGGTGATCGTGGGCCACGCGACGTTCTGCATCGTGATGGTGTTCAATAATGTGCAGGCCAGGCTCGGCCGGATGAACAAGGGCCTGGAAGAGGCCGCCATGGACATGGGCGCCAACGTGGTCAAGACCTTTTTCCAGGTCACCTTCCCGGGCTTCCGCTCGGCGTTCGTGGCCGGCGGCCTCCTGGCCTTCGCGTTGAGCTTCGACGAGATTGTGGTGACCACCTTCACGGCCCCGCCCGGAACCGAGACCCTGCCCATCTGGATCTTCAACAACATGGCCCGGCCCAACCAGGCGCCGGTGGTGAACGTGATCGCTGCCGTGCTGATCATTGTGTCGATGATCCCGGTGTACCTGAGCCAGCGGATGACCGGAGACGACAAGAAGTAGCAACAGCAGGAACGGCGCGGGTTCCCGGTTTCCGGGGCCCGCGCCGTTCGTTTAGCTGCCCGCGGCCGGTTGTGCCGCAACGGATGCGGCCAGGCCCAGTTCGTCCTCGCCCAGGTCCGCGAAGTAGGACTCGACGGCGGCACGGTCCACCTCCGCGAGCGTAGCCGGGTTCCACCGCGGATTGCGGTCCTTGTCGATCACCTGGGCGCGCACGCCCTCGGCGAAGTCCGGGGCGGCGACCAGCCGGATGCCCAGGCGGTAGTCCTGGTCGAGCACCTCCTCCAACGTGTCCATCCTGCCCGCCCGGCGGAGGGCCTCGAGCGTGAGCTTCACGGCCGTGGGCGATTTCAGGGCGATCTCCTCGGCGGCGACGCGCGCGGCCGGGACCGGCGAGGTCCGCAGGGCGGCGAGGATCTGCTCCGCGTCGTCGTAGGCGTAGCACTCGTCGATCCAGTGGCGTTCCTTGTCCAGGTTTGACGCCGGGACATCCGTGTGGGAAAAGGCCGCCATGGCTTCGATGGCCGGGGCTTCGGCGAGCGCGGCCGCCAGGGCCGGGAGCTCCGCGCTGTCCACGAAGTAGTCGGCCAGGCCCATCACGATGGCATCGGCTCCGGTCCCGGTGCCCGCGGTCAGCGCGAGGTGGGTGCCAAGCTCCCCCGGTGCCCGCGAGTACAGGAAGCAGCCCCCGACGTCGGGAATGAACCCGATCCGGGTCTCCGGCATGCCGATCTTGGTCCGCTCGGTCACCACCCGGTAGGAGGCGTGTGCCGACACTCCGACGCCGCCGCCGAGCACCACGCCGTCCATGAACGCGACGATCGGCTTCGGGTAGCGGGAGATCAGCGAGTTCATCCGGTACTCGTCTTCCCAGAAGAGCTGGTCGCCGCCGTCCTTCATGTGCCGGTAGATGGCCACGATGTCGCCGCCGGCGCACAGTCCCCGTTCCCCGGCGCCGGAAATCAAGACGGTCTCGACGGCGTCGTCCTCGGCCCACTCGCGGAGGGCCGCCGTGATCGACGTGATCATGGAGTCGTTGAGGGCGTTGATGGCCTTCGGGCGGTTCAGGACGATGTGGCCCAGGCGGCCGTTGCGCTGCAGCAGTATCTCGTTGGTATTCATCGCTGGACAGCCTACCCGGCGGCGGCCGCCGCGTCAGCGGGCGTGGGGCGGCCGCCGTCGTAGCTGTGGAGGCGACAACGGTTGACAGCGACCGGCGGCCCGCAGACTCTCGACGCCGCGGGGTGCGCGGCCTATCCTGCACGAATGACCCATCCCGACGCGGAACCGGGCACGCAGCCGGCGTCCGGGCCTCCGGAACCGCCGCTGCGCCGGCTGCCGGTGTGGGCTGCTGCGGGCTGCTGCCTGCTGCTGGGGGCCGGCCTGATGGTCCTGGGACTTGCCGCGGGAGGCGCGGTCGCGCCGCCCCTGCCGGGTCTGCCCTCGGCGGGAGCAGCGACCGCTTGGGGGCTTCCGGCGGCAACGCTGCTGGCCACCGTCGGCATGGTCCTGGCCATCGGCTTCGCCTGCGTGGCGCTGCTTGCCCTCCCCGCGGGAAGCCAGGAACTGTCGTCTGCCGGCCGAAGGCTGGCCGTCGTGGCGGCCGCGCTGGGAGCCACCGCGGTGCCGGCCGTGGTGGTCCGCCTGTGGTTTACCGGGAGCGAACTGCTCGGCGTGTCCGTCACCCAACTGGACCCCGCGGAGCTGATGCGGGTGGTCTTGGAGGTCAGGCCCGGCAGGGTCCTGCTCTTCCAGGCGGTACTGACGGTCGTGGCGGCGGCGACCGCGCGGTTCTCGCGCACGGCGACCGGCGAGGGACTGGCCCTGATTCTTCTGGTGGCAGCCCTCGCCATGCCGCCGCTGGCAGGCCACGCCTCCAGCCACGACGAACACTTCCTGGCGGTTGCCAGCCTGGGCCTTCATGTATCCGCCGCTGGCCTCTGGGCGGGCGGGTTGGCGGGCGTGGCGTACCTGGCGCTGCGGGCACCTAACGATTTCCTGCGGACCGTGCGGCGCTACAGCACGCTGGCGCTGGCCTGCGCCACGGCGGTGGCTGCCAGCGGCCTGGTCAATGCCGTGCTCCAGGTTCAGGCCCCGGCCGCGTTGGTCTCCGGCTACGGGTTCCTGGTGTTGGGCAAGGCGGCGGCGTTCGCGCTGTTGATTGTGTGCGGCTGGCTGCATCGCCGCACGACGCTGCGCGCCTTTGCTGCCCGGGAACGTGCTCCCGTCGGCCTCCCGGCCATGGCGGATCCCGGGCTGTCGGCCGGACCCGCGCCGCTGCGGCCGTTCCTCCGGCTGGCCGCCGCCGAGCTCATGGTGATGGCGGCGGCTTACGGCCTGGCGATAGCGCTGGCCCGGACACCTCTGCCCTAGCTGGTTCCGCGGCGTGGCATGTCCACGACGGGCGGGGCAGGGACAGCCATTCCGTCAGCTCGGCGTCCGCCGGAACGAGCGTGCCCCCGGCGCGTGTCAGGGTGGATGCTGCGCGTCTCGGAGCGCTGGTTGGTTCTGCGCATCCAGTCGGCGGGGTAGACCTTGGGTAGAATCTTGGTCACGGCCAGCGCGGCATACATGACGGTGTTTATGGCAACGAAGGCCGCTAGGACCGCAAACAGTTCGGAGTGCAGGATCGGTTCGGGAAGCAGGATTCCGGCGGGCAGTATGAAGTAGGCGCCGGTCATGACCGGGCCGCCCTTGCTGCTGCCGGGCCGCGGCGCGTGACGTGCTTCCATGTGGCCTTCCGGCCCAGGGATATGTCGATGATTCCTTTGACGTAGACGATGTTTATAAACATGTCGAAGAACAGTTCGGGCAACAGCGTGAGTGCTAGCAGGCGTGCCCGCCAGCCGCCCTTCCACACCGTGGCCGTCCGTTCCACGGCGAACAGGGCACCCATCCCGAGCCAGAATGGGAACAAGATCCAATCATCAAGTGAGAGCACCATCAGCGCGATGAGCAGCAGGTAGGAGCCCAGGGCAATGACGCCGTAGCCGATGCCCAGTTGCTGGGCCCAGTAACGAAGCGTCTGTGGGGTAATGCCGTAGGCGCCGATGTTCTCCAGGGCACCGCGCTGCCAGCGCAGGCGCTGCGCCCACAAGGTGCGCCAAGTGGGCATCAGTTCGGTGACGACCGTGCACTGCGCCGGGGAGATCGTTAGGGCGCCGAGAGACTTCAGCGCGATGGTTAGTTCGTTGTCTTCCGTCAGTGACGCCGTGTCATAGACGTCACCTGGCTTCCCTGGAATCGACCGTCCGCGCTGCAGTGCCGCCGCGCGCAGCGCAGCGGGACGAAAGAGGGAGGCGGTGCCGGTGAGCACGAACACCCGGCCGCGGCGGCGGCGCATCTCACGGGCATAACGGATGTACTCGTTGCGTTGGAACTGGCCAAGCAGCCCGTGCCCTTCCTCCCCGTTAAACAACCCGCCTACAGCCATCAGCGCGCGGTCGTCTGTGAAGCGTTGGACCGCGGCCGCCAGAAAGCCGTCATCGAGTCTCGTGTCGGCGTCCATCACCATGACGACGTCGTTGTCGCCTTGTCCCGGCAGCAGCATATTGAGCGCCTGGTTCAGCGCTCCGGCCTTCTTTTGCGTGTTGTCCACTGTTTCGAAGACTTCGACCCCGGCTTCGGCGGCAAGTCGGACGGTGGAGTCGTTGCAGTTATCGGCGACAACGATGACTCGTTCCGGCTTGTGCGACTGGGCCAGCAGGGAAGCGATGGTTTCGGGGAGGGAAGCCTCCTCATTGTGGGCCGGAATCAACACGGTCACCGTGACTGGGCCTGCGTAGACACCGCGGGTTGCGGCCATCACCAGCCTCGGAGCCAGGGGAGTTGCCCGGTGGTCGATGGAGCGGCGCGATCTGGTCGACACGAGCCGCTCGAGCAGCGCTATGCCGGTCACAAGCAGAAGCGCCAGGGCAGCGGCCGCCAGAATCACCCGCGCGGGAGGAGCCTGCGTGTCGTAGAGGAAGCTCCAAAGCCCGAAAATAACGCCTTCGGAGGGGGAAGCGGGCGCTTCCCGATCGTTTGCGGCAACGGCGGAGCAAAGCCCCGTCGCCGCGCCCGCGGCAGTCACCCCAATGACCGCGCCGACTCCCCGCTTAAACCGCCCCCGCTCCATACACCCGCTCCTGCTGGAATGAACGTCTCAGCTGAAGACTAGCGGGTACCGGTTTGGGGCCTGCAGGGTTATCCGCTGCGTTTGCTCAAGTTGTTATGTGACCCGTGGTGGCGGCTTGAACACGTCGGAGCACCCCCAAGCCGCAACCGTCGATGACCGGCAGTGCGCGAGCCCATTTGGATCTGGTTGACACTCCCCATGCTTTTGGGGCGGCCAGGGTCAGCGCGTCGTTGGTGCGGCGGGTCATGCGTGCGAACCGGCGGTTTCGGACCGGAGAGGCCTGCCCGCTCGTGCAGGTAGGAGAAGTACAGTTCCCTGGCGGTCGGCAGGATGATCAGCTGGACGGTCGTCCGGCCAGATCCGAATCGACGATGCGGGCGTCGTCAGTTCCAGCACAACTGTCCCTCCCTCTCCGATCGGATTCTACGGGGAGCGCCCGACGGAGCGTGCGACGGTCGACACGGCTGAGCGGCGCCGCCCGGAATCATCGGCGAGCAATCTCGTCCTTACCTGGCTTCGCCTAATGCGGAGACACACCCTAGCTGGGTCCGCTGCGTGGCCAGAAGGAACGCGGGTGAAGGCTGCCAGGAGCAGTCTCTTGGCTTAGGTCGTTCCTGGCGGGCGGGTCCACGGCTCCGGTCCCCCGTTGCCCGGGGGCGGTGTTCCGGGTGTCCCGGGTTCTTGCGGCCGGGCTGTCGGCGCCTGCGGGTTGGCGGGCCCTGGCCCCTGAGGGGCGGTCCCCGGGTAGACGGGCCCTGGCCCCTGAGGTGCGGTCCCCGGGTAGACGGGCCCTTGCGCTGCGGCCGGGGCCGACGGATCGACGGGCCCCTGCGCTGCGGCCGTGGCAGACGGGTCGACGGGCCCCTGGTCCAGGCGGAAGGGCGGGTACTCGTCGCGCATCAGCAAGACGTAGGCCGCCACCCGGTAGGCCCAGCGGTTGATGCCGATGATCAGGGCGAACAGCTCCTGCCGGTAACGGCCGCTGAAGAGCAGGATCACCGCGGTGATCAGCACGAGCAAGCCCAGCAGCGAGGGACCCCACGTTGCCGGGGACGCATAGGCGTCCTCGCCCCAGCCCCTGCCCCAACCGCGGTCCCAGGCGGCACCGGTGCCGCTGGTGAAGATGCCGACGATGAGCAGGTGCGGGATGGCCAGCAGCCACCATTTCACCAGCACGAGCCAGTGCGAGAGGCGCTGCGGGTACGCCACGTCCAGGTTGGCCGGGTAGTCCGCGGCGGCCAAGGTGAACGGCGGATACCGGTCCGTGCCCAGCGCGGAGTACCCGTAGAAACCCACACGCCAGGACCAGCGCAGCACTCCGACGTTGAACCAGAACCAGGACCTCGGATAACGCCCGGTGAACAGGATCACGATCCCGGCCGCGATCGTGGCCACCAGCACGGCAAACCACAGCACGGCCAGGACGATGTAATGCGGAATCGCCAACAACCACTTGACGAGCCAGAGCCAGCGCGAGAGCCGGTCATCCAGGAAGCCGGTCACCAGCACCGGGTATGTCTGCGTCGACCTTCCCCACCCGGCGCTCGCGGCCGGCGCGGCTCCCGGGCCCTGGCCCGGGCGGCGGTACTGATCCATGCCGTCCGGGCGCTGGCCCGGACGGGAACGATCCGGATCGATGTCGCGGCCCAGGCCCGCGGAACCGAGCAACAGGAGGGGAATGCCGATGACCAGGCAGACCAGCCCGGCGATCAGCAGGCCGTTCCCGGCCGGTCCCAGCACATCGGATCGTGCCCCTGCCTGCACCTCCACCCACACCGGGCGGGAGGCGTCCGCGTTCATCACGACGAGCGACCACCGGCCGGGCTGCAGGTCCCAGGCAACTTGCTGCGGGCCGCTGCCGGAGGTCGATTCCGTCCAGAAGTCCTGCTCCCCGGGCGGAGCCGGCACGCGGTCCCCTTCCGAGGTCACCTCGTCGTCGTCATCGAGCCACGACGAGCGCCCCGGCCGGTCTCCGTCGTCGGACCGGGAGGCGTCACCCAGCGAGGTGTAGGAAACGCCCTCCAGGTAGGCCGCCGCGTCGGAGGCCTCGGCGATGCCCACGAACACCTCTTGGTCCGGAACCACGGGGGTGACGCGCACCTGAAAATTGGCCAGGTCTCCGACCGGCGGAATATTGGGCATCCCCGCTGCCCCGGGGTCGACGACCACGGAAGGGCCGACCAGGGCATACCCCGTGCTCTGGTACTGCTCCGTCGGCCCGGTCAGGTAGCGGCCGTCGCTCTGCACGGCGTTGGCACCCAGAATGACGGCGGCGCTGATGGTCAAGGCCAGCCCGGCGACGCTCAGCAGCACGCCGAGGATCAGCAGCACCCAGTGTCCGGGCTTCATCCGTGCGGCTGGCCGCGCCGGACCGGGCGCGGGAGACGGGACAGGTTGGGCGGTCATGACGGTCCTTTCGCAGCGCGTGCCGGAACCGTGCCCGGACTAAGCGCCTACGGCTGGGTTGGCAGGATGCGGGCAGCCGGACCGGCGCCCGGCTATCGGGTTCTCGTGCGTCAGCGCGTCAGCAATCCGCCCAGCGGTCTCCAACGTCGCATCAAGGGGACTGGCAGAGGCATTCGAAACCCGCATGGTGCCACCTCCCCCTGGGTGCGCTTCCCCGTCACAGTGTGCCCTCCAAGGCCCGGCTCCCGCCCCCAACAGGAACGAGACCAGCCTGGACGCCGGCGCACTTCAGGCAGCCCCAGTCCGTCAAATGCCGGCGGTACACATGCCCGGCCGCGCTCGGCGCGTGTGGCTGCAGGCACCATGGTACTCAGCCGCTCGGACCGGGGATAGAGTCCGCGCTTACCTGCCGGCCAAGGCCCGGCCGACAAGGTTGGGCTCCGGGTTCGTCACGACCTCTCCGCCCAGCAACACCGTGGGAACGGTTTCGTTTCCGTCGTTGTGCTGCCGGACGAACGCCGCGCCTTCCGGGTCCTGCCAGATGTTCACCCAGTGGGCGGCCCGGCCGTTGCGGCCCAGGGTTGCCCTGAGCCGCAGGCAGTAGACGCAGCCGGGCCGCCAGAAGATGACCACCCGGCCAGGATCGTCGCTTTGGTCCCGCAACGCGGTCCACGGGGCGGCCCGCCGGCTGCCGAAGAAGGGACTGACCGCCCACGCGCCGGCCAGCAGCAGCGTGGCGAAGATGATGGCGGGCAGCCATTCGCCGTCCTGCCCCTTATAGAGCAGGGCAGCCACGCCAAGCCCGGCCAAAGCCGCTGCGGGGAACCATCGCTCGAAGCGTTTCATGGACACAGCGTACGCGCGCCCTACCGCCAGCCACCGTCGCCCTCCCTCCGCTTTTGCCTAGGTTTCTCCCAGCTTTCGCCACGGCAACACACATGCTGGCCCAGTAGTGTCGCTCACTTATGCACCGAGATGGGAGAACAGAGTGACTAAGAAGTGGTTAATGAGCCTGGCCGTTGCCGGCTCCATCGCCGTCCTCACCGCCTGTGGCGGGTCGCCGGCGGAGGAGAGCGGTTCGAGCCCGGCGGCCTCCGCGGAAGTCGGCGCGGGTGCGGAAGGGCAGGCCCAGCTGCCGGAGCCGGATCTTGAAGGCATCCCGGACGTGGTGGCCGTGGTCAACGGGACGGAGATCCCGAAGGACAAGTTCACCGCCGCGTACGAAGGGCAGTTCCAGCAGATGGCCATGCAGTCCCAGATGACGGGGCAGGAATTGGACCAGGACGCGCTGAAGAAGCAGACGGCCGAGGCCATGGTCGGCACGCAGCTGCTGATCCAGGAAGCGGACCACCGCGGGATCAAGGCGTCCGACAAGGACGTGCAGGCCTCACTGGAGGAGATGGCGAAGGCCAACCAGTTCAAGACCGTGGACGAGCTCATGGCCGCCATCAAGGAACAGGGCATGACCGAGGACGAGGTCAATGCCGAGATGGAAACCCAGGTCCGGGTGGACAAGCTGATTGCCGAGGAGGCCGGCAACGCCAAGCCCACCGAGGACGAGCTGAAGGCCGCCTACGAGCAGGCCAAGAAGCAGCAGGAGCAGATGGGCGAACAGACCGGCCAGAAGGCCGAGGTTCCCTCGATGAAGGAAATGCGGCCGAACCTGGAGCAGCAGATCCAGGCGCAGAAGGAAACCGAAGCCACCCAGGCCCTGGTCACGGACCTGCGTGAGAAGGCGGACGTCAAGATCCACCTCTGATTCCTCCTCTTTCGAAACTACGACGACGGTGCCCGACTTAGCGGGCACCGTCGTCGTAGTTGTGGGGCGGCTGACGTAGTTGCCGGGCGGCTGACGCAACCGGCGCCCTACCCGCGCCTGACCTGTATTTTCTGTCGCGGCGTTTCCGCCTCCACCCTTGGAACAGGGGCCTTGATTTCAAGCACCCCGTCCCGGTAGGTGGCGGTGATGTCCTCGTCTTTGACGCCCTGGGGCAGCGGCACGCTGCGGGAGAAGGATCCGTAGCGGAACTCCGAGCGGTAGCTGCCCTTCTCCTTCTGCTCCTTCCGCTCGTGGCGCTCGGCGTGGATATGCAACTGTCCCTCGGAGACGGAGATCTCGGCGTCCTTCTCCGGGTCGATGCCTGGCAGTTCGGCGCGGATGGTCAGGACGTTGTCTTTGATTTCCTCCTCCACCCGGATCATGGATTTTTCCTGTTCACCTTCGAAGAAGCGGCGGAACGGCTCCGCCAATTCGAAGGGCGAGCGGCGCTCGAACGGCGGCCACCTCAACAAATCGCTCATGGCTCACACTCCTGTGACAGAAACCGGCAGGCTGGCGGCCAAGCGCCGCCGGCCCGTCATACCCTTCAGTTTTCGCAGGTGCGGGTCCTGGCATAACGCACCCGGTGCGTCGGCACGGCAACATGGTATAGCTGCCCGGAATATACGGGAATGGGTTAGGCCTGCGGGCGGATGGCGGCATAGAGCAGCATGTCCCGGCGCACGCCGCCGATGGTTTGGTAGCTGCGCAGCAGGCCCTCGCGGCCGAAACCCGCGGATTCGGCGGTCCGGATCGAGGCGTTGTTCCAGGGCTCGATGTAAAGCTCCAGCCGGTGCAGTTCCGGGATGGTCCAGGCGAAGGTCGCGAGCGCCGCGAGCGCATCCGCCGCCCGGCCCTGCCCCCGGTGTGCCGGGCCCATCAGGTAGCCGGCGGTGGACCGGCCTTCCGGCAGGTAGGTCAGCCACAGTCCGATCTGGCCGACCGCCCGATCCGACTCCGCGTCCGCCACCGCGAAGGAGTACCCGGCGCCGGAGGTGAACCGGCCGTTCTGGCGCAGGATCCACTCCACGGCGTCGTCCTCCCGGCACGGCGAAGGGATGGAACTGATTAGCGGGATGTACGGATCCCGGGCCAACTCCAACGCCAGATGGGCGTCATCGCTGCGGAATTGGCGCAGCACCACGCTGCCCTGCGCCGGCGTGACCTCCGGCCAAGCCAAGGGCAGGCGTGCATCCATGTCTGCGATGGGGCCGGTTCCCTTCTGCGGGGCCGGCACGGGCGGCGCGGAAGGGGGCTGCACGGGCGTAACGTCCGGGCTCAAGTGGTTTCGGCCAGGACGTCCATGACGGCGGCCACGAACTGGTCCAGATCGCCCGGGTTGCGGGACGTGACCAGGGTCCAGCCGTGCTCGCGGTCGATCACCACGGGTTCGTCGTCCCAGTGGCCGCCGGAATTCATGATGTCCGCCTTGAGCGAGACGTAGGAGGTGAGGGTCTTGCCGCGGGTGCGCCCGGTTTCGACCAGGAGCCACGGTCCGTGGCAGATGGCGGCGATCGGCCGGCCGGATTCGGAGAAGGACCGCACGATGCCCTGGGCGTCCGGGTCCAGGCGCAACTGGTCCGCGTTCAGGGTCCCGCCGGGCAGGACCAGCAGGTCGTAGTCGCCGTCGGAAACATCCGGCAAAGACTTGTCCACCGGGATTTTTTCGCCCCGGTCCCAGTCCCCGACCAGGGTTTCCACGTCGCCGGCTTCGGGTGCCGCGATCGTGACGTCGACCCCGGCCGCGCGCAGTTTTTCGACCGGGATTTTCAGTTCGTCCTGTTCGACGCCGCGGTTACTCACCGCTACCAGGACCTTTTTGCCGGCAATTTCGGGCATGTCTTCCGTCCTTCCTACGGGGATGTTCGGACTCTTCCCACCTTGCCACCGCTGGGAAGTGAAGCCAAGCGGCGGGGGACGTTCCTGCTGCGCGCTGCGGGTCAGCGGCCGGGCGGGGCCTTGACGTCCCGCGGCCGCCGGGATGCACTTGAGATCAACAGATCGCCGCCGAGGGCGGTACATAACGCCATGCGCGGGCTACATAAGGAGACGCCGTGAAGCTTCCACATCCCCGGGGTCCTGTCAGTGAAACACTGCTGGCCGCGCTGCAGCGCAACGACGTTCCGGACGCCCTGCCGCAGGTGCAGGACGCAACAGAGCACGCATTGGCCGCAACGGCGGACATCCTGTTCGACGACGATCTGCAGCTGGCACTGTTCTGCCTGTACGAACTGCACTACGGCGGGTTGGACGGAGTGAACGACCGGTGGGAGTGGAATCTGCCGCTGCTGCAGGTCCGCGCGAAGATTGAGCAAGACCTGGAAGCGAGGCTGCGGGAGTCGGTGTCCGTGGCGGTGCCGGAGCGGCTGACGGCGCAGGCCGTGGCGGACCGGCTGTTCGAGATGGCAGCCGACGACGGCGGGCCGAGCGTCTCCGGATTCATGGCGCGCGAGGCCACGCTGGAGCAGGCGAAGGAATTTGTGGTGCTCCGCTCGGTGTACCAGCTCAAAGAAGCCGACCCGCATACCTGGGCGATTCCGCGCCTGCACGGGCGGGCGAAGTCGGCGATGGTGGAGATCCAGGCGGACGAGTACGGCGGCGGAAAGCCCGGGCGGATGCACTCGCAGCTGTTCGCGCGCACCATGCAGGGGCTGGGCCTTAATCCGACCTTCGGCGCATATGTGGACTCGGTTCCGGCCATCACGCTGGCGTCGGTCAACGCCATGTCCATGTTCGGGCTCCAGCGGAGGCTGCGCGGAGCCATCTGCGGGCATCTGGCCATCTACGAAATGACTTCCTCCATCCCGAACGGAAAATACGCCCGCGGCTTCCGCCGGCTGGGCTTCGACGGCGAGGTGGCCGAGTACTTCGACGAGCATGTTGAAGCGGACGCAGTACATGAACAGATCGCCGGACGGGATCTCGCCGGCGGGCTGATCGCCGAGGACCCCACGCTCGCCGCGGACGTCTTCTTCGGTGCCGGCAGCGCCTGCTATCTGGACGGACTCGCCGGCGGTTGGCAGCTGGACGCGTGGAATGCCGGCAGGTCGGCGCTGCGCCAGCCGCTCGATCCGGGCCAAGAGGCGCCGGTCGCCGCCGGCGCATCGGTGTGAGCATCGAATATGTCCTGCCGCTGAAATGGCAGGACGGCGCTGGTGACGCCGAGCTGACTGCGTACCTCATGTCGCTGCCTGCCTGGGTGGACATCACCGTGGTGGACGGATCCGCCGATCCCGTGTTCGAACGGCATCACCGGCTCTGGCAGCGGCGGGTGCAGCATCTCCGCCCGGACGGACCGGCCACGCCCAACGGGAAAGTCCAGGGGGTGCTCACCGGATTGCGGCAGGCGCGGCATGACCGGGTCATCATTGCCGACGACGACGTGCGGTACACCCCGGAGAGCCTTGCCGCCGTCGCGGAATTGCTGGCGCAGGCCGAACTGGTGCGCCCGCAGAACTACTTCGACCCGCTGCCGTGGCATGCCCGCTGGGACACCGCGCGGTCCCTGCTGAACCGGGCGTTCGCGTCCGACTACCCGGGCACGCTCGGCGTCCGCCGCTCGCTGCTGCTGAGGACCGGCGGCTACCGCGGCGACGTGTTGTTCGAGAACCTGGAACTGATCCGCACGGTCCAGGCCGCGGGCGGACGCCAGGTCCGGGCCGACGGCATCTACGTCCGGCGGCTGCCGCCCACCTTCCGGCACTTCGTGGGCCAGCGGGTTCGGCAGGCCTACGATTCGCAAACCCAGCCCGGGCGCCTGGCCGTCGAGCTGCTGCTGGTCCCGCTCCTGCTGCTGCAGGCGCGCCGGCCGGCGGGCTACGGGGCGTGGGCGGCCGCCGCCGTCGTCCTTGCAGAAGCGGGGC
>NZ_JBNHGE010000021.1:0-53701 GCF_059090935.1 Arthrobacter sp. Y3223166
CGCCCCCGCCGGCGGCCCGAGTCCCTTCGTCCGCCGCGCGTGTCCCGCCCGGGCCGCCGCTGCCGGCACCCGGTATGCGGCCAGGATCCGCCTCCCGCAGCGCGGCGGCCACCTGCTCCGGCAGGGTGTCGTTGATGAAGGCGCCCATCGCTGCCTCGGAGCCCGCAAGGTACTTCAGCTTGTCGGCGGCCCGTCGCGGCGAGGTCAGCTGCAGGTGCAGGTAGCCCGCTTCCCGCAGCGCCCGGGCGACCGGCGCCTGGTGCCAGGCGGCGATGTACGGGGTCGGGCTGTCGTAGAGCGCGTCGAACCGGCCCAGCAGCTGCGGGTACAGCACCGCCAGTTCGTCCCGCTCCGCGCCCGTGAGCCCGGCGAGATCCGCGATCTGCCGGTGCGGCACCAGGTGCACCTCCAGCGGCCAGCGCGCGGCGAACGGCACGTAGGCGCTGAAGTGTTCGCCTTCGAGAACCATCCGGGAGCCGTCGGAGCGCTCATGGCCGAGCACCGCCCCGGTCAGCGTCTGCCGCCCGCCGGTGGCCTCGAAGTGTTTCCGGGCCGCCGCCGCCATGACCGCCCCGCGCGGGGGCAGGTAGGAGTAGGCGTAGATCTGACCGTGCGGATGGTGCAGCGTCACGCCGATCTGGGCGCCGCGGTTTTCGAAGCAGAAGACCTGGGCAATCCCGTCCGTCGCGCTGAGCGCCGCGGTCCGGTGCGCCCACGCGTCGATCACGGTGCGCACGCGGCGGGTGTCCAGCCCGGCGAACGAACCGGTGTGCGCCGAGGTGAAGGAGACCACCTCGCAGCGCCCGCCGGCGGTGTAGGCGCGGCCCCACTCCGGGTCCTCGGGCGTTGCCAGCAGGTCCGGCCCGAGCGACGGAAACCGGTTCTCGAACACGGCCACGTCATAGTCGGCCGCCGGGATTTCGGAGGCGTAGTCCGGCGTGCTCGGGCACAGCGGGCACGCGTCCGCCGGCGGCAGGTAGGTGCGGGTCTGCCGGTGCGCGGCCAGCGCCACCCACTCTCCCGTCAGCACGTCGTAGCGCAGCTCCCCCACCGGCGGCCGTTCCGGCAGGTCCCGGGTGTCCCGCGAATCCCGCGGAACCGGCCGCGCGCCGTCGTCGAAAAACAGCAACTCCCGGCCGTCCGCCAAACGGGTCGCGGTCACCGCGGTGACCGGGTCTCCTCCCGGAACAACGACGGCGGTGCCCGCCCCGGGCTGGGCACGATCCACGGTGCTTCGCTCAGGCACGGCGCCGCTTCGCCGCACAGGTCACGCAAAATTGTGCTTCCGGCCGGATCTCCAGGCGTTCGCGCGGGATGGGGTTGCCGCACGAGGCGCACGTCCCGTAGGTGCCGGCCGCGAGCCGGGCCCGGGCGGCGGCGATGTCCGCCAGCGCCTTTTCCGTGCTGGCCAGCAACGCCACTTCGCGCGCGCGTTCCAGCGTGGCCGTGGAGCCCTCGGGGTCGTGTTCGTCGTCGGCCGGGACGTCCCGGGTCGCCGCGGTGACCTCGGCAATGTCGACCGTGAGGCGCTCCACCTGGGCGCGGTCTGACGCCTCGCGGGCATCCAGCAGCGCGGCGAAGTGCTCCACATCGTCGTGGGTCAAGCTCTCGCTCATCTGTGCCTCCCGTCGGCCGGACGGTCCGGCAGGTCCGGACCAAGGTGCCCCTAGAATACGCCGTTGCCGCGGTACATGGGGTGGACGCCTGTCACGGGACGCTCCCCGCCGCGGCGGCGGTCAGGTCAGCCGGTGGCGGCCCCGGGTCAGCCGGTCAGCCGTTGAGCTTGCCGGCCAGCCGGTCAGCCGGTCAGCCGGTCAGCCGTTGAGCTTGCCGGCCATCCGCTCCCGCATGGCCACACTGGCCGAGTTCAGCCCGATGATCCGCACGTCCTTGCCGTGGGCGCGGTACTTCTCGGTGATCGCGTCCAGTGCCGCCACGGTTGAGGCGTCCCATAGGTGTGAGGCGTGCATGTCGATGACGACCTTGTGCGGGTCCAGTGCGTACTGGAACTGGGTGTAGAGGTCGTTCGAGGACGCGAAGAACAGCTCGCCGTCGACCACGTAGGTGGCCGTCTCCTCGCCGTTCAGTTCCAGCACCGTCCGCTCGACGGTCACCAGGTGCGATACCCGGTTGGCGAACAGCACCATGGCAGTCAGCACGCCGAGCCCGACGCCGATGGCCAGGTTGTTCGTGGCGACGGTGGCGATGACGGTGACGAGCATGACCGCGGTCTCGCTCTTCGGCATCATCTTCAGGGTCGAGGGTTTGATGCTGTGCCAGTCGAACGTCGCCCAGGACACGAAGACCATCACGGCCACCAGGGCCGCCATCGGGATCAGCGCCACGATGTCGCCGAGGACCACCACGAGGATGAGCAGGAACAGGCCGGCGAGAAAGGTGGAGAGGCGGGTGCGGGCTCCGGAGGCCTTCACGTTGATCATGGTCTGGCCGATCATCGCGCAGCCGCCCATGCCCCCGAAGAAGCCGGTGATGATGTTCGCCGCGCCCTGGCCCCAGGACTCGCGGGTCTTGTTGGAGCGGGTGTCCGTGACGTCGTCGACCAGCTTGGCCGTCATCAGCGATTCGAGCAGCCCCACGAACGCCATCGCCAAGGCATACGGGAAGATGACCTTCAGGGTTTCCAGGGTCAGCGGTACTGCCGGGAAGAACAGCGCGGGCAGGCTGTCCGGCAGCTCGCCCTTGTCGCCCACGGTCGGCACCGCAACCGAGGCGAACACCGTGATCAGCGTCAGCACCACGATGGCGACCAAGGGCGCGGGAACCGCGTTGGTCAGCTTCGGAAGACCGAAAACAATCGCCAGCGCCAGCGCGGTCAGCGGGTACACCAGCCACGGAACGCCCAGCAGTTCAGGCACCTGCGCCATGAAGATCAGGATGGCCAGCGCGTTGACGAACCCCACCATCACCTGCCGCGGAATGAACCGCATCAGCTTGGCGACGCCAAGCACCGCCAGCAGCACCTGGAACACGCCGGCCAGGATGACCGCCGCCACCAGGTAGTCGAGGCCGTGGCTTTCCACCAGCGGGGCAATCACCAGCGCCACCGCGCCGGTGGCAGCTGAAATCATCGCCGGACGCCCGCCCAGGAACGCGATCGAGACAGCCATGGTGAAGGAGGCGAACAGCCCGACGCGCGGGTCCACCCCGGCGATGATGGAGAACGCGATGGCCTCGGGGATCAGGGCCAGCGCGACTACCAACCCGCCGAGCACTTCCGTTTTCAGCAGCCGCGGCGACTTGAGAGTGCGCAGCACAGACTGGCGCTCCTCGGGGGTCAGCTCAGGCCGGGCAGCGGCGGTTGTCGTGGGCATGGGGGCTCCATTCGCATCCTGAAGGCGGCAGGCCTTCGCGTACATCTAAAGTCTGGGGGCGCGGCGATGCGCGGGGAAGTAGTCGACGGACAAGAACGTCGATATCGGTTACAACCCTAACCTAACGTAAGGGTAGAGTTGTAACCGGGTGACCACGGGAGGGATGGACCATGAGCAAGGCCAAAAGTACCGCGTCGGGCACGCGCACGATGCACATCGGCGAACTCGCGGAGGCCACAGGCCTGTCGCTGCGGACCATCCGCCACTACGACGACATCGGGCTGCTGCCGGCCACCACGCGCACCGAGGGCGGCTTCCGGGTCTATACCCAGTCGGATCTGGACCGTTTGCTGATCATCCGCTCCATGAAACCGCTTGGCTTCACGCTGGAGGAGATGGCCGAGCTCCTGGACATCATCGACGTTTTAGCCGACGGCGCCGTCCATCCAGCCGAACGCAAACTCTTGCAGGACTACATCGGGCGCGCCGACGAAAAACGCAACAAGCTCGCCCTGAACCTGACCCGGGCGGACGAGTTCATCAGCGACCTGCGCGGGCGGTGACCGCCGGTCCCGCCCGTTCGGCCCCCTCCCCCCTGCCGCTGCTCCCGGGCCAGCGGTAACCTCGAAAGGAGGAGGTACCGCCATGGCAGCCGAACTCCAAACCGATGTGCTGATCGTCGGGGCAGGTCCCACCGGGCTGATGCTCGCCAACTGGCTGGCGAAGCTGGGCGTCGACCACATCATCGCGGACGGCAAGTCGGGCCCCACGAGGGAATCCCGGGCCCTCGGGGTGCAGGCGCGCAGCATGGAAATCTACGACCAGCTGGGCGTCGCCGACACCGTCATGGCCGAAGGCGTCCTCGCCGAAGCGGTGGTCATCGGGTTCGGCACGAAGCCGCGCGGCAGGGTCCCGCTGGGCCGGATGGGCCGCGGGATCACGCCCTTCCCGGGCATCATGTTCTACGAACAAAGCAAGAACGAGGAGCTGCTGCTCAAGAACCTGCACGCGCTCGGCGGCGAGGTGCTGTGGGAGTGCCGCGTTGCCGCCCTGGACGTCGCGGGCGGCAGCCACCCGGACCACCCCGTCACGGCGCAGCTGACGGGCCCGGCTGGCAAGGCGACGGTCCGCGCCCGCTACTGCGTGGGAACGGACGGCGCCTCGTCGACCGTGCGGACCAGCCGCGGCATCGGGTTTGAGGGCTCCACCAGTCCGCACACCTTCTTCGTCAACGACGCCACCGAGGTCCGGGGCCTCTTCGGCGACGTGGTCAATATCCGCGCGGGCGTGGACGAGTTCCTGCTGGCCTTTCCCATGAGCGGGCCGGACCACCTCCGGCTGATCGGCGTGGTCCGTGATCCCGAAGGCGGCTTCCAGGGGCGGGACGACGACGGCGGGGCGGACGTCTCCGAGGAGTCCCTCCGGGAGCGCCTGGTTCAGAAGTTCGGCGTCCGCTACGGCGCCTCGAACTGGTTCTCCACCTACCGCGTGCATCACCGGATCGCCGCCCGGTTCCGCGACGGCCCGGTCTTCCTCGCCGGGGATGCGGCCCACGTCCATTCCCCCGTGGGTGCGCAGGGCATGAACACCGGCCTGCAGGACGCCCACAACCTGGCCTTTAAGTTCGCCGATGTCCTCGCCGGCCGGGCCGCGGACTCCTACCTGGACCGATACGAGGCCGAACGGCGGCCGGTGGCGGTGCGGCTGCTCCAAAGCACGGACCGGGTGTTCGCCTTCATCACGTCGACGGCGCCGTGGGCGCTCGCCGCCCGGAGGTCGGTGCTGCCGTTCCTCATTCCCGTGGCGGCGCGAGTGGTGCCGCGGTCCTCCGGTGCCTCCCGAGTGTTCGGTTATCTATCGCAGACCCGGATCCATTACTGGATGGCCCCGGGCGCCAAGGAAGCGGCCCGCGGTCGGCGGGGCCGCGTCGTGGGACGGCGGCTGCCGTACACCGGCAGCAACTTCGACGTCCTGCGCAGCCTTCAGTGGCAGGTGCACTCGTACGGCGACCCGGGCGCCGTCGTCGTCAATCATGTGGAGGCAGCGCTGGGGCTGCCGATGCACGTGCTGCCGCGCAACGGGAACAAGAAGCTCGATCCGGACCAGCTGTATCTGGTGCGCCCCGACGGGTTCGTGGCGGCGCAGTCCCTGCCCAGCCATGCCGTGGCCACGTTTACCCAGGCGCTGCGGCGGGGACGCCGTTCCGCCAAGGTGTAAGCCAACGCCTGCTCCGCGCCCATCCGGGGCCGGACACGTTCGGAAGGAAAGCCGATGGTGCTGTATCTCTCGAAGTTCAGCTACACCCCGGAGACCTGGGCCAGGATGATCAACAACCCGGAGGACCGGGGGAAGGCGGCCAAGGCCTACATCGAATCCGTTGGCGGGAAATTGCACGGCTTCTGGTACGCCTTCGGCGCGCACGACGGCTACAGCGTGTGGGAGGCCCCGAATAACGTCTCCATGGCCGCCGTCGCCCTGGCCATCAGCGGAGGCGGTGCGCTGAGCTCCTTCGAAACAACCGTGCTGATGACCATCGACGAGACCATCGACGCCCTGCGCATGGCCGGCGAAGTCCGTTACCGGGCTCCCGGCGTCACGGGGTCCGGCTGACGACCACACCCTTGGGCACCACCATCATGGGGCAGAGGCCGTGGTGCAGCACCGCTTGGCTGACCGAGCCCAGCAACAGGCCCGGAAATCCGCCATGGCCGCGCGTCCCCAACACCATCAGCTGGGCCGTGCGGGTGGCGTGGACCAGGACTTCGGCAGGTTTGGACAGATAGAAGTTCCAGCTCGCATCCAGGTCCGGGTAGCTGCCGCGGACCTCCCGCAGCGGGCCGTCCAGCTCCGCGGCGACCTCCTCGCGGAACCGGTGGGCACCCTCGGCGTGGTCCAGCCAGACCGAATCGCGGTAGAAAGGCGCCCGGGACGAAAGCATCCGCAGCGGGACGGAGCGGCGGTTGGCTATCTCGGCCGCCGCCCACAGGGCGGGATTCGCACTCCCCGACTGGTCGATGCCGACCACCACCTGCCCCGCGTAGCTGAACTTTTCGGAGGCATCCGGCGGATGCAGCCCCCGGTCCGACCCCTCCCGCGGCGACGGCAGCAGCCAGGGCACCGGTCCGCCGGGCAGTTCGGCCGCGGCATCCGGGGAGAGTTCGGCGGCCGTCGCGCCCGGTTTCCAGCGCTGCGGCACCACCACCGTGGGGCAGGCGGCGTGGGCCGCCAGGCCCGAGGAGACACTGCCCAGCAGCCGTCCCGCAAAGCCGCCGCGGCCGCGCTTGCCCACCACCGCCAGTCCGGCGGAAGCAGATTCGTCCACCAGCACTTCGCTCGGGTCCCCGGCCACCACGTGCCCTTCGGCCTGGAGCCCCAACGCTCCGGCGCGGTCAAGCGCCGCCTGCAGCACCCCTTCCCCGCCGCGCCGGGCGGTGGCCAGATACTGGTGGTCCACCTGCGGATCGTCCACGCCCGCGGTTGAGACGACGGTGACCAGCCGCACCGGCCATCCGCGGGACTGGGCCTCGAACAACCCCCAGTCCAGCGCCCGGGCGCTGGTTTCCGAGCCGTCGAATCCCACCAGGACGACCTCTTCCATGCCTTCCACCCTAGGGGACGGCCGCGCGGCTGAGTAGGGGCAGCGGGTTCCGACGGCGGCCGGGCGCGAGGCGGGCGCCGGGCAGGAGGACGGGCGGGCGGCCAGCGTACGGAAAAGCCGGGCGGCGAACGCCTCAAGAAACCATTGCCGTCGGCTGAACACAGGTTTAGACTGCTGAACATGCGTTCAGCAGCGCCGCCGCAGGCTGCCGCACCTAGTGATCTCACCGCCCGTGCCCGGGTCCGGGACACCGCCGTCGTACTGTTCGGCAGCCGGGGTTTCCGGGTGGGTGTCCGCGCCATTGCTGACGCGGCAGGGGTCAGCCCGGCGCTGATCCTGCACCATTTCGGTTCCAAAGACGGTCTGCGGACGGCCTGCGACGAGTACGTGTTGGCCAAAATCGGCGCCTACAAGCAGCAGGCAGTCCACTCCGGCTCGCCGACTGAACTGCTGGCGGCCATGGCGGAGCTGGAGGAAACGGCGCCGCTGGTCGGCTACGCCTTGCGGAGCCTCCAGTCCGGCGGCGAGCTGGCCCAGTCCTTCATCGAGCACTTCGCCGCCGACGCCGAGGCTTGGCTGGCCCAAGGCGTCGCCGCCGGCACCATCCACCCGTCCGTCGACGAGCAGGCGCGCGCCCGCTATCTGACCATTCAGGGATTCGGTGCCATGCTGCTGGACCTGACGCTTCACCCGCCGGAGGATCCCACCGATTTTTCCGCCATCATGCGCGGCTACCTGGACCGGCACGGCCTGGCCAACGTGGAACTCTACACGCAGGGCTTGATGACCACCCGCGACCTGCTCGACGCCTACCTGATGTATGTGACGGACCCGCCCGGTTCCTGACCCGCCGCGTCTCTGTCCCGTCCGCGCCCCGCGCACCCTAGTTCCTTCCATATTCCGCCCCGAAGCAGGTGGTTTCCATGTCTGAAGTAATCGACCTGAACCAAGTGGACAAGGCCTTCGGCTCCGTCCGCGCCCTGGACCGGCTCAACCTGGTGCTGGAACCCGGCGAGGTCCACGGCTTCCTCGGCCCCAACGGCGCCGGCAAGTCCACCACCATCCGCATCATTCTCGGCCTGTTGAAGGCCGACGCCGGAACCGTCCGGCTCTTCGGCGAGGACCCATGGTCGCGCGCGGTGCCCCTGCACCGCCGGCTGGCCTACGTTCCCGGTGACGTCAGCCTCTGGCCCAAGCTCACCGGCGGGGAGGCGATCGACCTGTTTGCCAGCCTCCGCGGCGGGATCGACCGCAGGCTCAAGGCCGAACTGTTGGAACGCTTCCAGCTGGATCCCACCAAGAAGACTCGCTCCTATTCCAAGGGCAACCGGCAGAAGGTCGCGCTCGTCGCCGCCTTGGCCAGTGACGTCGAGCTTCTGGTGTTGGACGAGCCGACGTCCGGACTGGACCCGCTGATGGAACTGGAATTCCAGCAGTGCATCCGCGAGTCCAGGCACGCCGGCAAGACAGTGCTGCTCTCCAGCCACATCCTGGCCGAGGTGGAAGCCTTGTGCGACAAGGTCACCATCATCCGGGCCGGCCGCGCTGTCCAAACCGGTTCGCTCGCGGAACTGAGACACCTGCGGCGCACCGCCGTCGTCGTGGTGGCAGACGGCGATGCCACCGCGGTGGGCAGCCTTACCGGCGTACACGACCTCCGGCGCGACAACGGGCGCGTGCACTTCACCGTTGACGAAGCCGCGCTGCCGGCCGCGTTGTCGGCCCTGCTCCCGCTGGGTGTCCGCAGCCTGACCAGCACGCCTCCGACGCTGGAGGAACTGTTCGTTCACCAGTACGGCCCCGATGGGCGGGCCGCGGCCGAAAGCGGCAGGTCATGAGCACCGCTACCGCGGCGCCGGGGATCTCCCGTGCGCGCAGCCCACGGAATCAGGCGCTGGCCGGGACCGGCCGGCTTCTCCGCCTGGCGCTGCGGGTGGACCGGGTGCGGATCCTGGTCTGGGCGCTGGCCATCGGCGGGTTCATCAGCTACTTCGCGTTGGTGCTGCCCCAGGTCTACGGCGACCAGGCGGCATGGCAGAGCCGGGCGGCGATCATGCAGGACCCGTCCGGCGCCCTGCTGGCCGGCCCGGGGTACGGCCTGGAGAACTACGGCCTGGGCCCGATGCTGGCCAACGAAGTGCTGGGGATGCTGGCGGTGGCCACCGCGTTGATGTCCATCTTCTCGGTAATCCGGCACACCCGGGCCAACGAAGAAGCCGGACGTGCCGAGCTCATCCTGGCCGGGCCGGTGGGACGACGCGCACCGCTGACCGCCGCGCTGGCGGTCATGCTGCTCACCAACCTGGCGGTGGCAGCGGCCCTGTTCGCGGCACTGGTGGCCAACGGTCTCGCGGCACTCGATTCCCTGGCGATGGCGGCCGGAGCGGCGTTGGTCGGGGTCGTCTTCGGCGCAGTGGCGGCGCTGACCGCGCAGCTGAGCGAACATGCGCGGACGGCCAGCGGCATGGCCGGGGCGCTGCTGGGGCTGGCGTACATCCTCCGCGGCATCGGCGACGCCCAGGCGCTGGGCGGCACCGCGTTGTCGTGGCTCTCCCCCATCGGTTGGGTCCAGCAGGCGCGGGCCTATGTCGAGCTGCGCTGGTGGCCCTTGCTGCTGTGTCTGGCGCTCGCGGCACTGCTGGTGCCGGCCGCGTATCTGCTGCAGGGCCGGCGCGACCTGGCCGCTGGGCTGGTGCCCGCTCGCCGGGGCCGCGCCAATGCCACGCCGCTGCTGGTGCGGCTGCCGGGGCTGTTCCTTCGGTTGGAGCGCGGCAGCATCGTCAGCTGGTCGCTCGGCCTGTTCGTCTTCGCCGTGCTGACCGGGTCTCTGGCCCAGGCGGTGGTGGACAGTTACGAGTCACAGCCGCAGCTGGCCGCGGTGCTGGGCCTGGACGACAGCTCCGACTTCCTCCGTACGGCCCTGGCCGCGTTCCTGAAGTATTTCGCCATGGCCGTGGCCGTGTTCGCCGTGGTCTCCATGGGCAGGCTCGGCAAGGAAGAAGCCGACGGCCGAACCGGGGCCGTGCTCGCCGCCTCGGTGGGGCGGGCGCACTGGGTCCTGAGCGCGCTGCTGGTCACCGCGCTGGCCTCGGCGCTGATGCTCGTTGTCTCCGGGTTGGGCCTGGCCCTGGGTGCGCTCTCGGTGGTTGGCGACGGTTCGGTGATCGCGGAATTCGCTCCCGCCGGGCTGGCCTTCCTGCCCTTGATCCTCTGTTTCGCCGGGGCCGGCGCCCTAGCCTACGGGCTGCACGGCGGTACCTGGTGGGTCTGGATCCTGCTGATTACTGCCCTGCTGGTGGGCATGTACGGGCCGGTGCTCAACCTGCCGGAGGCGGTGCTGGACGCCGAGCCGTTCGGACTGGTCCCGCGGGTTCCGGCCGCGGACGTGGACGTGCTGCCGCTGGCCTGGATGTCGGCGGTCGCCCTGCTGCTCACCGTCGGCGGGATGCTGGCTTTCCGGCGCCGTGACCTGGAGGCCTGACAGCGCTCGGAGCAGCGGCCCCCGGGCCGGTGTTGCCATGCCGGCGCGGCAGCGGACGGAAGCCGCGCCGGCGGGGCCGAGAGCCGGTGCGGCTAGGCCCTGCCGTCCTGGTAGACGTCCGGAATGCCGTCGTTGTCGGCGTCGACCTGTTCTTCGGCCTCGATGCGCCGGTAGTGCCGGTTGCGGGCGCGCAGCACCACCGATGCCAGCAGCGCGGCCAGCAAGGACGCCGCGAGGATGGCCACCTTGGCGTGGTCATTGGCCGGCGTGCCAAGCCCGAAGCTCAGCTCGGCCACCAGCAGGGAGACGGTGAAGCCGATGCCGGCCAGCATGGCGATGCCCAACAGGTCGACCCACTTCATCGACGTGTCCAGCTCCGCCCGGGTCAGCTTGGTCATCAGCCACGTGGTGCCGAGGATGCCGATCGGCTTGCCGATCACCAGGCCCGCGATGACGCCGACCGCCACCGGATCGCCGAGGGCGGAGGTAAATCCATCAACCCCGCCCACGGCGACACCCGCGGAGAAGAACGCGAAGACCGGGACCGCGAAGCCGGCGGAAACGGGCCGGAGCCGGTGTTCGAAGATTTCGGCGAGCCCCGGACCCGCTTTCGGTCCGCCGCTGGCCTTGCTGCGCAGTACCGGGACGGTGAAACCGAGCACCACGCCGGCGATGGTGGCGTGGATGCCGGAGGCATGGACCAGGGCCCAGGCCACGATGCCGACGGGCAGCAGGACCGCCCACAACGCCGCGTGATGCTTCCCGAAGAAGCTGCGGAACTTCTGGGCGAGGAAGGCGTAGAGCGCGATGGGGACCAGGGCCAGCAGCAGGGCCGGGACGTGAATTTCACTGGTGTAGACGAACGCAATGATGGCGATGGCGATGAGGTCGTCCACCACGGCCAGCGTCAGCAGGAAAATCCGCAGCGCGCTGGGCAAATGCGAGCCGATGACGGCCAGGACCGCTACCGCGAAGGCAATGTCCGTCGCCGTCGGGATGGCCCAGCCGCGGATGGTTTCCGGACTGCCCCAGTTGATGGCTGCGTAGATGACGGCGGGAACCACCACTCCGCCAACGGCGGCCGCGACCGGCACCATGGCCTTCCGGGGGCTGCTGAGGTCCCCCGCGACGAACTCGCGTTTGAGCTCCAGCCCCACCAGGAAGAAGAACACCGCCAACAGCCCGTCGGCGGCCCACGCCCCCAGGCTCAGCTCCAGGTGCCAGGGCTCGTAGCCGACGGTGAAGTCGCGCAGGGCGAAGTAGCTGTCTGCCGCGGGCGAGTTGGCCCAGATCAGGGCGACGACGGCGGCGGCCACCAGCAGGGCTCCGCCGACGGTTTCCTTGCGCAGGATTTCGCCGATTCGCAGCGCTTCGGCATAACTTCCGCGTCCCAAAACCTTGGGCCTGGCGGATGATTCGGGGGTCTTGGCGGCCATGGCGGGTCCTCAAAGGGTCGACGACAGAACTGCCGACCAGACTTCCCGGCGCACCGGATTCCACCCTACCCGGGCACGCGGCGAGCGCCAAAGCCGGGCGGCGAGCATCACGGCCGGCCCGGCTAGCCCCCGGCCAGGACCATCGCCAACAATCCGACGACGGCAGAGAGCACGCCGACGGCGGTGAGGATCTTGCCCAGCAGCAAGACGATCCGGCCCGGCCGCTCCGGCTCCGAGACCTGCCAGCGGTCCGGCCGCCGTGCGTCGTAGAAGACCAGCACGTCCGACCCGGCGGCTACATCGGAGCCCGTCCCGGTCGGGAAGACGCCCTCCAGGAATCCATGCCGGGTGTCGAACCAGCGCACACCGCGGCGCCGGCCGTCGTCAAACGCGACTCCGTCGGCGCGGTGCCACCGGGTTCCGGCCAGGCGGAGCACAGCGGCCACGAAGAGCAACAGCAGTCCCGGGATCAGGGCAGCCCACGTCAGCACTTCGGACACCAGTCCGATCGACGCGGCAAGATCCGGCATGCTCAGATCGTATGACACCTTGGGTATGCGGCGGAGAAAATGCTGCTGAACGTTGCACGGCCGTCAACCCCGACGTCCCGACTGGCAAACGTGTTGGGCGCGGACCGTCGTCGTCGTTCCGGGGATCATCACGCCGACTGCCGGGTTTCGGGGCGGCACCGGGGTAATTTTTCGCCGGCCGGGCACGTCCAGACGCAGCGGGAGGGCCAAACTGCATGTACCGTCAAAGGAGTGGCCTGCCGCGGTCGATCCGCTGCGGGCTTATCCTGTGGCGGCAGCGTCTGTAACGCCCGCCCGCCCACGCCTACCATGGGTGACAGCAGCCCCTTTTCGGGTTGGCGCCACTATGTTTTCGGAGGTTTTTTGTGACCAGCATGCCTGCAGTGCAGGACGCGTTCTACGCCGAGCCCGAACCCGACCGCGCACCCGAGTCGACGGTCGAAATCGCCTCGCCCGCCGCCGTCGTCCGCCTCACGGAGCGCCCCGACGTGGTCATGGTCAAGGGCGGTTACGCACTGGTCAACACCACCCTGACGCCGCACCAGGCGATGGTGGAGGACCTGCTGTTTGTCCGCAGGACGCTGGACGAGGCGCAGATTCCCTACCTGCTGGTGCGTGGCAACGATGCCCGCCCGGTGGTGGCGGTGAACTGGGAGAAGCGCGACGAGCTGCGCGCGGCGCTGGTGGCCGCCTGCGCCGACGAGCCGTTCTACTCGCTGACGGTGGACGCGAACAAAAAAACCGCACGGCTGGTGGCCGACGGCGAGCTCGCCGAGGGCGACCGGTCGCGCGCGTTCCGGTTGTACCGCCCGCGGATCGAGCCGACCGGCGGGCTGCGGTACGGCCAGGGCACGGGTGTGCAGGTGGAGCTGTGGCGCTGGGAGAACGACCTGATCCACCTGCCGATTGAAAACTCGCTGACGCGCCGCACGCTGCCGGCCGCGGAGGCGGTGCGCGGCGAAGTTGAACGCTACGGGCACCGCTGGCCCACCATCGAGAACATGTTCGCCGACCACGCCACGGACATCGACTTCGACATCGACATCGTCTTCTCCTGGGTGGACGGGAACAATCCGGAGTACCGCCGCTACCGGAACAGTTTCATGGAGCACGCCGTGGTGGGCGAGGGCGACGACGCCGAGGCGCGCTTCCGCCAGATCGACGAACTGCGGTACGCGCTGCGTTCGGTCTACATGTTCGCGCCCTGGATCCGGCGCATCTTCATCTGCACGGACTCGCCGCTGCCGGCGTGGCTGGACGCGGAGCACCCGGACATCCGCGTGGTGCGCAGCGAGCAGCATTTCCGCGATCCGTCGGTGCTGCCGGTGTTCAACTCGCAGGCGATCGAGGCGCAGCTGCAGCACATCGACGGCCTGGGCGAGCACTTCCTGTACTCGAATGACGACATGTTCTTCGGCCGGCCGGTGGGGCCGGACATGTTCTTCTCCCCCGGCGGCATCACCAAGTTCGTGGAGGCGGACACCCGGATCGGACTCGGCGACAACCACCTGGACCGGTCCGGTTTCGAGAATGCCGCCCGGGTGAACCGCAGGCTGCTGCACGACCGTTTCGGCAGGATCACCACCCGGCACCTGGAGCACTGCGCCGCGCCGCTGCGCAAATCCGTGCTGCTGGAGATGGAGGAAGAATTCGCCGAGGAGTTCAAGACGACGGCCGCGAGCCGCTTCCGGGCCAAGGACAACATCTCGGTGACCAACTCGCTCTACCACTACTACGCGCTGCTGACCGGCCGCGCGGTGACCAATCCCGGCGCCAAGGTCAAGTACGTGGACACCACCATGTATGCGGGCCTGAAGCAGCTGGAAAAGCTGCTGCAGAAGCGAAACAGGGACTTCTTCTGCCTCAACGACGGCAGCTTCCCGGAGGTCCCGGCCGAGGAACGCCAGCGCGTGGTCACGGACTTCCTGGCCCGCTACTTCCCGCTCCGCGCGCCGTGGGAGAAACCGCCGGCGGCGTAGTCTTCCGGTTGGCGCAGCTTCTTCGGCGGCGCAGTTTCCCTGGCTAGCAAAGTTTCCCCGGTTTCCCCGGTGGCGGGGTTTCCCCGGCTAGTGGTGTGCCGGCATCCGGCCCGGGCTCACGGCGTCGGGAATGACGACGGCGGCGGCCTCGAGCAGCTGCCGGGTCTGCTCCGCGCTGACCTGGCGGCCCACCGGCAGGCCGCCGCGCGCCGGAACCACCGAATGGACCACGGTCTCCTCGTAGACATGGATCATGTTGTAAGCCTGCGCGGCATCGCGGCCGCGGGTGCTGCCCGCGTCGGCGGCCAGATCCTGGGTGTAACAGGTGGCGGAGGCGACAGACACCGGGATCCCGGCCACGGTGCCCGTGGTGGAATAGTGCAGGTGTCCGGCGATGATCGACTTCACGTCACTGCCGCGCAGCACCTCGGCCAGTTCGGCCTGGCCGCGCAGTTCCACCAGCACGGACAGGTCCTGCACGCTCGGCAGCGGCGGGTGGTGCATGGCCAGGATGGTCCCGTGCGGTGCGGGTTTGGCCAACTCGTGGGCCAGCCACTGCAGCTGCTCGTCCTCCAGCCGGCCGTAGTGCGCCCCCGGCACGGTTGAATCCAGGGTCACCACGCGCAGTCCGTTGACGTCGTATACCCGGTCCAGCGGCTCGGAGCCGCCGGGTTCGTCCAGGAGCATGGTCTTCAGCCCGGCACGGTCGTCGTGGTTGCCCATCGCCCAGATCACCTGGGCTCCCAGCCGGACGGCTGCCGGTTCGACGATCCGGCGGAGCCTGCCATAGGCTTCCGGTTCGCCCTTGTCCGCCAGATCGCCGGTGAATACCAGGGCTTCGGGGCGGGATCCGGAGTCTTCCAGATCCTCGAAGATCTGCTCCAGCCTGGCTTCGCTGTCCACAGCCCCGTAGAGCCGGCCGTCGCCGCCCACCAAGTGGGTGTCGCTGATGTGAAGTAAGAAATGGTTCGGCCGTGGATGCTCGGCCTGACGGAAGTCCATCATCTACCTTCTGTTGTTCGCCGGACGCCTGCTGTCCAGTCCACTACAGACCATCCAAACAGAAAAAAGCTGAACTGTGGATTAATTCGGCCCGGCAGTTACGTATATTGCGGCTAACTTTTCTCCACGATCCCGAAATGGGCGGCGAACAGCGGAGCGAGCTCGCCGATCTGGGTGGAGGTCATGGCCGCCCCGCGCAGGCCTTCCAGCCCGGCCAGTTCCCGGATGTCCAGGCCACGCAGGTCAACGTGCGCCAGCTTCGCCCCGGTCAGGTCGAGCCTGCGGACCCGGCTGTCTTTAAAGGCCACCCGGCGACCGGTCGCGCCGCCCAGATCGAGTTCGTCCAGGATGCAGCCGGCAAACGCGACGTCCTGAAGTTCCGCTCCGCGCAGGTTCACATACCCAAGCTTGCAGTTGCGGAACTCCACCGATTCCCACTCGGATTCGTAGACTTCGGCCGACCCGAGGCGGGAGCCGTCGATCACCACCCGGCGGAAGCGTGAGCGCGGCGCACTGAAGTCCGGCGCATTCAACCGCTCGAATGTTACGTCCACGAAACCGGCAGAACGCAGGTCCGCCCCGTCTGCGGAAACATCCAGGAATGCGCATTCCGTGAAGGAGGCACCGGCCAGCCGCCGGCCGTCCAGTTCCACACCGGCAAACAGCTTGCCGGCCACGCGGGCCTCGGGAATCAACGCCGCTACCTGCCCGGGTAACAGTTCCCCCACGTCCGGGGCGTCGAGGCGCGGCGTGAAGTCGTCGGGTTTAGCCATCTACGGAGCATAGCCACAGTTCCGGACATGGGCCGCCCCGGCCCAAAGGCGGTTGGGCACCAATTTGGGGCGGTTCTCCCTGCTGTGCGCGAACACCCCGTGCGCATCCGCCCCGGGACGGTGTTCCATGGGCAGCATGCATCTACTCGTCCTGGGCGGCACGGCCTGGTTGGGACAGGCAATCGCTGCCGCGGCGCTGCGCCGCGGCCACCGGGTCACCTGCCTGACCCGTGGAACGTCCGGGTCCGCTCCGGCCGGCGCCCGACTGGTGCGCGCGGACCGGGAAGCTCCGGACTGTCTGGACACCGTCGCGGGCCAGCACTGGGACGCCGTGCTCGATGTCTCCCGCCAGCCCGGCCAGGTCCGCCGTGCCGTGGCGGCGCTGGCCGGCACGGCGGAGCACTTTGTTTTCGTGTCTTCCTGCAGCGTCTACGCCGACCACCACACCCCGGGCGCCGACGAAACTTACCCGTTGCTGCCGCCCCTGGCCTCGGACGTGATGACGGCTCCGGACGTCTACGGCGAGGCGAAGGTCGCCTGCGAGCAGGCGGTGCAAGGCGCCTTTGGCCCCGACCGCAGCCTGATCGTCCGCCCGGGCCTCATCGCCGGTCCCGGCGACACCACCGACCGCACCGGCTACTGGCCCCTGCGCTTCGCCCGGCCGGTGGCCGACGACGGCGCCGTCCTGGTCCCCGATGCGCCCGGGTTGGACGCCCAGGTCATCGACGTCCGGGACCTCGCCGACTGGCTCATCGCCGCGGCCGAACAGCGGTTGGCCGGCGAGTTCAACGCGGTGGGCGACGCGTTTCCGTTGACCGAGCATCTGGAAATGGCGCGCCGGGTCGCGGACCACGCCGGTCCGGTCCTGTCCCTGGGCCAGGAGGAACTGGCAGCGGCCGGCATCAACCCCTGGGCCGGCGAGCGGTCCTTGCCGCTCTGGCTTCCGCTGCCCGATTTCGCCGGCTTCTCCTCCCGCAGCAACGCGGCCGCCAAGGCAGCCGGTCTGGCGTTGCGTCCGCTGCGGGACACGTTGGCCGACACGCTGGTGTGGGAGCTGGCGACCGGCGCCGACCGTCCCCGCAAAGCCGGCCTGGCGCCGGACGACGAGCGCCGGCTGCTGGCCATCGCGCACGCGGGGTCCTGAGGATCCGGCCATGGAGCCCCGCCAGCGGTTCGCTCGTCTCGGCAATGGACTCCGCTTTGCCTATGCCGAGGCCGGCTCCCCCGGCGGCACCCCGGTTCTGCTGGTTCCGGGCTACGGGGACTCCTGGCGGTTTTGGGTCCCGCTCTTGGACCGGTTACCGGCGTCGCTCCGGCTGATAGCGCTCAGCCCCCGCGGCCACGGCGATTCGGACAAGCCCGCCACGGGCTACCGGTTACACGATTTCAGCAACGACCTCGGCGATTTCCTGGACGCCCTGGCCATCCCACGGGCCGTGATCGCCGGGCACTCCAGCGGCGGCTATGTCGCACGGCGTTTCGCCGTCGACCAGCCCGCACGGGTCCGGGCCCTCATGCTCATCGGCTCTCCGCTGAGCCTCTACAAGCGCCGGCCGCCCTTTGCCCCGACCATCGAGGCGTTCCGCGATCCCATCGACCCCGCCGACGTCCGCGCCTTCGTGGAGTCCTTCACTCTGCTGGCTGACCCCGGCGAGGCCGTCCGACAGGCGGTGCTGGCGGACGCGCTCAAGATCCCCGCCCGCGTCTGGCAGCAAACGCTGGCCGGGCTCGCCGAGGCGACTCCCCCGCCACCGGAGGCCGTCAGGGCCCCGACCCTCGTGGTGTGGGGCGACGACGACGACCTGCTAGCCCCTGCCGAGCAGAATGTGCTGGCCGATGCCATCCCTTCCGCCCGGCGCAACCACTACCCCCGGGCGGGGCACACGGTCCTCTGGGACGCCCCCGACCGTGTCGCCGGGGACTTGCTGACCCTCGTCACGGACGGCGGGAAAATCCTTGAGGCGCCCGGGACACAGTTGTAGCGTGGCAGGCAGCAGTCCTACCGCACCGCTGCCCAAGGAGGCACGCCGTGACCATTCCACCGCCGCCGGAGCCGGCACACGATCCGAACGAGCCGGGACCCAGGCACCCGTTCCCGCCGGAGCCGAATCCGGATCCCTTCGCGCCGCCCACGCCCGAACGGCCCGAGCCCAGTCCGGATCCCAATGCGCCGCCCACTCCCGAACGGCCCGGGCCGCCCCCGGACCCGGGGCCGCAGCCGCTTCCGCCGCAACCGCAGCCCGGCCCGTTCCCCGATCCGGGGCCGATCCTGCCGCCGAGAAGGCCCTGACCTTCTGCCGGTTCGCGTCGGCATCGCCCTGCAACACAGCCGGTGTGCGCATCCGGCCCCATAGAATGAACGCGTGACCGCTACCCTTTCGCTCGCATGAGTTCGCGCCTGCACAGCCTCGTCATCGAGACGCTTGGCAAGCGCATCGTCTCCGGCGAGCTGGCGGCCGGCTCCACCGCGCATGCCGAGCAGTTCGAGGCCGAGCTCGGCGTCTCCCGTTCCGTGCTGCGCGAGGCCGTGCGCGTGCTGCAGTCGCTGGGGCTGGTCGAGTCCGTCAAGCGCATCGGCATCCGTGTACTGCCGCCGGAGCAGTGGAACAAGTTCGACCCCTCGGTGATCCGCTGGCGCCTGGCCGGGGACGGCAAGGGCGTCCAGCTGCGCTCGCTGACCGAGCTGCGCTCCGCCGTCGAACCGGCCGCCGCCGAGCTGGCCGCGCAGCATTCGCCGCAAGAGACAGCGGCGGAGCTCATGGCCGTCGCCGCAAAGATGCGGGCGGTGGGACGGGCCGGCGACCTGCAGCAGTTCCTGGAGCTGGACATCCACTACCACACGCTGGTGCTGGCGGCCTCCGGCAACGAAATGTTCGCGCAGATGCACTCGATGATCGCCGAAGTGCTCCGCGGCCGCACCGATTACGGGCTGATGCCCGCGCACCCGCACGAAGAAGCGCTGCAATTGCACGTCGACGTCGCGGACGCCATCCAGTCCGGCCGCCCGGAAGCGGCCCGAGCGGCCATGGACCAGATCATGCGGCGGACCGTGGAAGAAGTGCGCAGCGTCTGGGAGTCCGAGCCCCGGCTGTTCGACGCCCCCGGCACCTAGACCTGCCTTTCCCGGATCAACTATTCAGCAGGCGCCCTTCCCGTGTGCGAGAAGGGCGGCTGCTGAATAGTAGATTCCGGGCGCGGACCGACCGCCCGGCGGCTACTCCGCGTCGCTGAACCGCAGCAGCACCTTGCCGCTCTGCGACGAGTCCCGCGCCATGCCGAACGCCTCCAGGGCGTCGGCCGCGGCGTATTCGTGCGTCGTCACCGGGTCCGCGTAAAGGGAGCCGTCGGCCAGCGCCGCAATCACGTCATCGATCTCGTCGTTGAAGCGGAAGGAACCCACCAGTTCCAACTCCCGGGTGATGGCCAGCGAGATCAGCGCCGGCTGCTCGCCCGAGGGCAGCAGCCCCACCATCACCACGCGGCCGCCGCGGGCCGCACCGCGCACGGCCGACGCCAGACCGTGATGGTTGCCGGACGACTCCAGGCAGATGTCCGCCTCGACCCCGGCGATCGCCTCGGCATCGGTCGCCAGCAGCGTGCGGCCGGCACCCACTTCCCGGGCGATGTCCAGCGGCTTCTCGTGCATGTCGACGGCGACGATCTCGCCCGCGCCGGCCCGCTTCAGCACCGCGATGATCAGGGCGCCGATCGGGCCGCAGCCGATGACCAGCACCCGCTTGCCGGCCACGTCTCCGGCCCGCGCGACGGCATGCCAGGCCACGCTGGCCGGCTCCACCAGGGCCGCCCGCCGCAACGGCAGCTTGGCGGGCAGTTCCCGCAGCATCCGCGTCGGCAGGTTCACGTAGCGGGCGAACGCGCCTTCAGTGTGCGGGAAACGTGCGGCGCTGCCCAGGTAGGTGCAGCCCGGCGAGAGGTTCGGGCGGTCCTCCGGGTACCTGGATCCGTCGCCCGGCCCCGGCGTCGCCGGATGCACGGCGACGGCGGTGCCGGCGGCCGGTCCGCTGCCATCGGCTGCCGCCGCCGCCACGGTACCCACCACTTCGTGGCCCAGCAGCATCGGCGCCTTAAGGATGGATTCGCCGGCGGCGCCGTGCTGCCAGTAGTGCAGGTCGGACCCGCAAATGCCGCCGTAGGCGATCTCGACCACGGCTTCGTCGGGCCCCGCCGGCGCCAGGGCGACGGGTTCGACGCGCAGATCACCGGCCGCGTGGGCCACGACGCCGAGGGACTGTGTTGGGAGGGAAGTCATGGAAACTGCCTTTCGCTGGTTCTGCAAAGCTACGACGGGTCGGCGGGGTCAAACGACGGTGGTCATGCCGCCGTCGATAAACACCACCTGGCCGCTCACAAAGTTCGAGGCGTCGGAGGCCAGCCAGATGGCAGGGCCCACGATGTCCTCCACCGTGCCCCAGCGGTGCGCCGGGGTGCGGCCCAAAATCCAGGTGTTGAAGGCCTCGTCGTCCACCAGGTTCTGCGTCATCTCGGTGTGGATGTAGCCCGGGGCGATTGCGTTGATCTGCAGCCCGAGGCTGGCCCACTCGGCGGTCATCGCCCGGGTCAGGTTGCGGATGCCGCCCTTGGACGCCGTGTAGGGGGCGATGGTCGGACGGGCCAGGTCGGTCTGGACGGACGCGATGTTGATGATCTTCCCGGCGCCGCGTTCGATCATGTGCCGTGCGGCCTCGCGCCCCACCAGGAACGCGCTCGTCAGGTTGGTCCGCAGCACGCGCTCCCAGTCGTCGACGTCCAGGTCCAGCATCGGCACCCGGTGCTGGACGCCGGCGTTGTTGACCAGCACCCACAGGGGGCCCACTTCGCGCTCGACCCAGGCCACGCCGTCGGCCGCCGCCTGGGCGTCGGTGACGTCGAAGGCCCGGGCGTGGATCCGGTCTGCGCCGAACTCCGCGGCCAGCTCCGCGCGGGTGCCTTCCAGCCGTTCCTCATCCAGTCCGTTGAGCACCACGACGGCGCCCGCGGCGGCGAGCCCGCGGGCGATCGCCTTGCCGATCCCGCGGCTGGAACCGGTCACCAGCGCCACCCGCGAGGAAATGTCGAACATGTTCACAGTCATTACTCTCCAAATGCGGACGGGACGGCCGCAGCCGCCCCGTCCATGTTGCCCAAGGTTGTACTAGAAAGAGGTGGCGATCAGGTAGATGGCCAGTGCGAGGACAAAGCCGACGATGCCCACCAGCGCCTGGCCCACCGTCCAGGTCTTCAGCGTTGTCTTGGTGTCCATCTGGAAGAACCGGCTGACCAGCCAGAAGCCCGAGTCGTTCACGTGGCCGGCGAACACCGAGCCGGCGGCCAGCGCCAGCACGATGGCGGCCAGTTCCACCGGGTTGAAGTCCGGGTTGCCCATGACGACCGGCTGGACCAGCGCGGCCGCGGTGGTCAGCGCGACCGTCGCGGAGCCCTGGGCCACGCGGACGACGGCGGCAATCACGAAGCCGGCGACGATGATCGGCAGCCCGATCGCGTCCAGCGAGCTGGCGATGGCGTTGCCGATGCCGCTCGAGCGCAGCACGCCGCCGAACATTCCGCCGGCGCCGGTGATCAGGATAATCGAGCAGACCGGGCCCAGGGCACTGTCCACCACGGTTTCCACGAGGCTGTGCTTCTTGCCCTGGCGGTGGCCCAGCAGCCACATGGCCAGGAGCACGGTGATCAGCAGGGCGATCGGGGTTTCACCGAGCGTCCGCAAAACCTGCACCCAGGTGTCCTCCAGCGAGACAACCTCGGCGGTGGCGAGCATGTTCAGGCCGGTGTTGAGGAAGATCAGCAGCAGCGGCAGCAGCAGCAGGAAGAAGATGGTGCCCAGCTTCGGGGCGGAGCGGAATTCGTTCTCCACCGAGCCCTTCGGGGCATCGAGGATGTCCGGCACGGCGATGTTGAACCGGCGGCCCAGGAAGTGGCCGAACAGGTAGCCCACCAGGTACCAGGTCGGGATGGCAATGACGAGGCCGAGGATCAGGACCAGCCCGACGTCGGCGCCCAGCAGGCCGGTGGCGGCCACGGGACCGGGGTGCGGCGGCACGAAGATGTGCATGACGGAGAAGGCGGTGGCTGCGGGGAACGCATAAGTGAGCAGCGATCCCCCGAGGCGTCGTGCCACGGTGAAGATGATCGGCAGCATGACCACGAGGCCCGCGTCGAAGAAGATCGGGAAACCGAACAGCAGCGACGCCACGGACAGCGCAAGCGGCGCGCGCTTCTCGCCGAACTTGTTGATCAACGCCTGCGTCATGACGTCCGCACCGCCGGAGACCTCCAGCATGCGGCCGAGCATGGCGCCCAGGCCGACCAGCAGGGCCACGCTGGCCAAGGTTCCGCCGAAGCCGCCCAACAGCGTCGGCATAATGTCTGCGGCCGGAATGCCGGTGGCCACCGCGGTGAGCACGCTGACAATAATCAGCGACAGGAAAGCGTGCACGCGGAACCGCATGATCAGCACCAGCAGCAGCGCGATGGCTGCTACGGCGACCAGCAGGAGTCCCGCCGTGCCCAACGTCCAGTTGAGCTCGAGTTCGGTCATCATTGTCCTTCGTTGTATCGGACGGTCGCCCAACGGGTTATCGGGTCAACCGTTTCAGTTATTTGGCTCAGTTGTTTCCCGCCTGCCGGCGCTAGCTTCCCGCCGGGTGGGCCGGGTCCTGCAGGTAGTGCTCCACCAGCACCGCGATCCGCTCGGGGGAATCGGTGACGGAGACCTCAAGGCCTGCCTCGTCGTCGCCGAGCGGTTCCAGCGTCTGGAACTGCGAATCCAGCAGTGTCGGGGGCATGTATTCGTGGTCGCGCCCGCTGATCCGCTCGGCAATCAGTTCCTGGCTGCCGGTGAGGTGAATGAACCGGGTCTGCGGCGCGAAGGAGCGGATGAGGTCGCGGTAGCTGCGCTTCAGCGCCGAGCATGCGACGACGGCGGTGGTTCCCTCGGCCAGTTTTTCTGCCATGACCTTGCCGATGGCGCTCAGCCAGGGGTGGCGGTCGGCGTCCGTCAACGGCTGGCCGGAGGCCATCTTTTCCTTGTTCGCCGCGCTGTGCAGGTCATCGCCGTCGATGAACTCAAGGCCGAGGTGCCGGGCGACCGCGCTGCCCACCGTGGATTTTCCGCATCCTTGGACGCCCATGACCACCAGCGGGGGATATTGCAGGGACATGGGCAGAACTCCTCAGACGCATCATTACATCTGATTTGGTGACCAATCTCTCGTCAATAAATCAGATTTATCCGGATCAAAGTACCACCGGCGGAGAGGCTCCGGCAAAACCGCAACCTTCCGTCGTCGACGGCGGCGATAACGAATCGGCCCTCGCTTGGCCCCGGCCCATACCCCCGGCGGGCATCCCGAGACTACATTTGTCTTATACGGTGTCCGGCGCGGCACCGGCTGCGGTGCCGCGGAGCCCGAGGAGGTCGGAATGTCTCTATCGGATGACGAACGGCAGCGCCTGGACAGGCTGGGGCAGCAACTGCAGAACGACGACCCGCGCTTGGCCCGCTCCCTGTCGGCCCGCGGCGTGCTGGTCTTCGGCCACGTCGTCGGGGCGGCGACCCTGCTGGCCCTGGCCGGCGCGCTCCTGCTGTTCATCGGCATAGCGGGGAATGCGCTGGTTCTGGCCATGCTGGGCCTCATCTGCCTCGCCGCGGGCGCCATCCGCGGTTGCGCCGATTTCGTGTCCCGCCACCGGCGCGGGTGAGAGCTGCCGCAGCAGCCACCTCGGCCTGGAGAATGCGAACCACGTCACTTTCGTTACCTCGCCATGTCACAGGGACGGTGCCCTAACACACCCCTTGATGTACTTTTGCTCAAGCGCGTTCATCGGGAACCGTGCACCCGCACGAGAAGAATGCCGCGGACGAGTTCGATTCAAAGGTGAAAGAGGTCTCCTGTGACACAGGATCAGATGGAAGCGGTCGCAGTCGCAGCGCAGCAGCAGCAACCGGTCCGCAAATCGGCAGGGCACATTATTGTCGATTCATTGATGGCGCACGGCGTCGAACGCACGTACGTGGTTCCCGGCGAGAGCTACCTGGAAGTGTTGGACGGGCTCCACACTTCCAGCATCGACACCATCGTCTGCCGCCATGAGGGCGGCGCGGCCTACATGGCCGAGACGGACGGAAAGATGAACCAGCGGCCCGGCATCGCCATGGTCACCCGCGGGCCCGGCGCGGCCAACGCACACGTTGGCCTCCACACCGCCTGGCAGGACTCCACGCCCATGGTGCTGTTCGTGGGCCTGATCCCCTTCGAGCATCGTGACCGCGAAGCCTTCCAGGAATTCGACATCAAATCCTGGTTCGACACCGGCGCCAAACGGGTCATGGTGCTGGACCACCCCGAGCGGGCCTCGGAAATCGTCGCCGAGGCCATGTTTGCCGCCATGAGCGGGCGGCCTGGACCCGTCGTCGTCGGTCTTCCCGAAGACGTCATCCGCGAAGAAGTGGACGCCACGCTGCACCCGGTCATCCCGGTGGCGCAGGGCGGCATGACGGTCACGGACTGGAAGGCGCTCAAGACCGCGCTGAAGGACGCCGAAAAGCCGCTGTTCGTCGTCGGCGGCAATGACTGGACCCAGGAAGGGTCCAGCGCACTCACGACGTGGCTCGAAGAGCACAACATCGCGGCGGCCGTCGAATGGCGCTGCGAGGGCACCATCCCCTTCGACTCCCCCTCCTACGTGGGCCCGATTGGCTACGGCCGGCCGAAGCCCACCTACGACCTGCTCGAGGAAACCGACCTGCTGGTCTTCGTCGGCACCGTCCCGGGCGATGTCATCACCGACGGCTTCCTGGTCCGGCAGGACTGGTCGAAGAAGAACTTCCTGGTCACCATCGACCCGTCGCTGCGGGGCCGCTCCGGCCCCGTCTCCTACCAGATCGTGGCCAAGCCTGATGTCTTTGTCCGCGACCTGGTCATGATGGACCTGCCGGTGAAGGAAGAGTGGAAAGACTTCACCCAGCGCATGCGCGGCGAGCAGGTCAAGTTCGCCGCCCTGCCGCCGGCCGAGCCCGGCGAGGGGCCCGCCCGGATGGACACCTTGATGGCCAATCTGGTCGCGGGCTTGCCGCGCGACGCCATGGTCACCCTCGGAGCCGGCGAGCACACCAACTGGGCGCACCGCTACTTCCCCACGCACGACTACGGCTCCATGCTGTCGGCCCGCAACGGTTCCATGGGATACTCCGTCCCCTCGGCCATCGCCGCCTCGCTGGCCCACCCGGGACGGCGCGTGGTGACCATCGCCGGCGACGGCGAGTTCCTGATGAACGGGCAGGAACTGGCGACCGCCGCCCAGTACGGTGCCACTCCGCTGGTCATCGTCATGGACAACCAGGAATACGGCACCATCCGCACCCACCAGGAACGCTGGTACCCCGAGCGCATCTCCGGCACCCAGCTGAAGAATCCCGACTTCGCCCTGATGGCCCAGGCCTTCGGCGGCTTCGGGGTGAAGGTCGAGAAGGATGCGGACGTTCCCGCCGCCCTCGAAGCTGCCCTTAAGGCCATCGACGAGGACAAGACCTTCGCCCTGATCCACTTGGTGGTCGAACAGCGGGTCAAGGCCTACTGACACCCGTCAGCCGGTCGCAGGCGGGTGGCCGGGGCGTAATGCCCCGGCCACCGGCGTTTACCGTGAAAAATGTTTCTCCCGAAAAATCACGAAAGCGTAACCTTTCACCCTCTTCCTTCGATTAGTCAGGTGTAAGGGCGCGCCGCAGTAGCAGTACCGCGGCCGTGCCGAGCAACCTTTTGAGGAGATCCATGTCGAACCGTTTCCGCACCCTGAGCCTGCCCGCCAAGGGAGCCGCCCTGGCCGCCGTCATCGCCGTGGGAGGCGCCGGAGCCGCCGTGGCAGCACCCGCCCTGACCGCCGTCGGCAATTCGGAGACCGCGGTCACCACGCCGGCAGTCCCGGCCACCCCGGCCGTCCCCGCCGGCGAGGGTGAGACTGCAGTCCCGGCCATCCCGGCCTCCCCCGCCGTGCCGGAAGTCCGGTCCGCAGCCGCAGCCGATGCCGAGGTCGACGTCACCGCCGGCGCAGACGGAGCAGAGGCTGACGCGGCGCTGGGCGCAGAGGCCGAGGCCGGCACCGAGGAGAACGGCGCCGCCGCCGAGCTGCGTTCGGGTGCCGCCGTGGCTCCGGCAGTCCCGGCCGTCCCGGGTGCCGACGGCGTGCCTGCCACTCCGGCCGTCCCTGCCGTTCCGGAGCTGCCGGTAACCGCCAACGCCAAGGCCGAAGCCGCGATCGACGCCCGCACGGAAGCCGCGGAAACCCGCGCCGAACTGCGTGGCGCCGCTTCGGTCACGGTAGAAGCCGGACAGTAATTCCCGTGGTACCGGGTGCGGCGCCTACACTGGGGGCGCCGCACCCGTCGCCCGCTGTCTGAAAGAACGTCGACTTGCCCCCATCACTTCCCGACGACATCGTGTTCGCGGCGCAGTCCGGAGATGCAGCTGCATTCGGCGAGATCTACACCGCGCTGGCACCCGGGCTCAATGGATACCTGAAGGTGCGCGGTGTGGAAGACCACGAAGGCGCCGTACAGGAAGTATTCCTCGCCCTCTTCTCCCGGATCCGGTCGGTGAACGGCGGGTTCCAGGGGCTGCGGACGCTGGCGTTCTCCATCGCCCATGCCCGCTACGTAGACGATGTCCGGCGCCGGGCCCGGCAGCCAGTGCTGTCGCCCTACGACCCTGATGCCGACGCCCGAGCGGTGGAGTCCGCCGAAACAACTGTCCTGGAGACGCTCGCCGAGAGCGATGTGGGACGCCAGCTCAAGGAGCTGAAGCCGGAGCAGCAGGAAGTGCTGATGCTACGCGTGGTCGCCGACCTGTCGATCGAACAGGTTGCCGAGATCATGGGCCGGAGCGCCGGCTCCATCAAACAATTGCAGCGGCGCGCCCTGCTTAAACTCAAATCCGTTCTGGAAAGGAAGGAGGCCCTGGTATGAACAGCGCTGAAATGTCCGACGACGACGCCGTCCGCCGGCTGCTGGACGAAGCCGGGCTGGCTCCTTCTGCCCCGCTGGAGTCCACCTTGCTGGCCCTCCGCGCCGCCGGGGAAGCCCCCATCCCGGCCCCATCGCCCGAGGTGCTGGCTTACCTGACGCCGGCTGCCGGCGCGGCGGCCGCGGGCGCGCAGGTCGTGCCGCTGCGCCGACGCCGCACGGTGCGCGGCGCCCTTATCCTCACGGCCGCGGTGGCCGCCACCGGGCTGGGAGTGTCCGGCGTGGCGGCGGCCAACCCCGACTTCCGGGCAGCCGCGGACCAGGCCGTCCGGCAGGTCGTGGGCTTCCTCGCCCCGTCCGGCACCGGCCAGGAAACTCCCCAAGACCACTCCGTGCCCGGAGCCCCCGCCCGCGCCCCGGCCGTAACGGGCGAGGCCCCGGTTGAGGAAGGCGGCTCCGGCTCGGCCGACACCGGCACCGATTCCCCGGCCGCTCCCGCTGCCCCGGCACATCCTGCTGCCCCCGCGCCCCAGCCCGGGCACCAGGCGGAGCGGACCCCTGGTACCGATGATGCTGCCGGGCAGGATGCCAAACGTCTGCCGGGCACGCCGTCCCGGGACGTGCTCCCCGCGGTGCCGCCGCTGGAGGGCGGACTGCCGGATCCGTCCCTGGGCCAGCGCGACGGCAATCCCGGCAAGGACGCCCCGCGGAAAAAGCAGGACGCGCCCGTACCCGCTACCGGCCACCTTCCGACGCTGCAGCCCCTCCCGTCACCGGAGCGCTGAAAGCCGCCTTCCGACGCTCCGGCCACGCCGTTGCGTGACCGCTGCCCAACCGCCGCCGCTCCCCCGAGGTCGGCCGGAGCGCTGACCGACCGACGTCGGGAATGACGACGGCGATGCCCGCGCCCGAAGGCAATCCCTCCGCCGCGGCCTCTTTCGGCAGGCCGGCGATAGTGGCAGAGTTGCGCAAGGGAACACCGTTCTGTCGGTCAGGCAGGAGGATTCATGACCGCATCGCCGCTGGTACTTGGCCCGATGCTGCGCTATGTGGACCAGACGTCGGCCAGCATCTGGGTGGAGACCCGCGAAGCCGCCACCGTCGCCGTCGTGGTTCAGGGGCGCAGCTGGCAGGCAGGCACGTTCTCCGTGCGCGGCCACCATTACGCGCTGGTCGAGGCCGAGGGGCTGGAGCCAGGAAGCGTCACACCCTATCGGGTGGAGGTTGACGGCGTCACGGCCTGGCCGGAACCGGACTCGCCGTACCCTGCACCCGTGATCCGCACCCTCACGCCCGGACGCCCGCTCCGGCTGGCCTTTGGATCCTGCCGCACCAGCGTCGAGCATGACGCGGCCGGCAACAGGCAGCACGGCGTGGACGCGCTCCGGGCGTACGCGCTGCACCGTGCCGACGGCGCCGCCCGGCCCGGGGACAAGGCCGGCACCGCGGACAGGACCGGGACCGGGGACGCGACCGGCGGGGCACTCGACGGGACCGGGACGGACTCCGTCTGGCCGGACCTGCTGCTCTTCCTCGGCGACCAGGTCTACGCGGACTCGACGACCGAGGCGATGCAGGAGTTCATCCGCGCCCGCCGCGATATCAAGGAACCGCCCGGCGAAGAGCTGAAGGACTACGCGGAATACGCCCACCTGTACATGCTCGCGTGGTCGGACGGCGCCAACCGATGGCTGCTGTCCACGCTGCCCAGTGCGATGATCTTCGACGACCACGACATCCGCGACGACTGGAACGCCTCGCTGAGCTGGCGGCGGAAGATGGCCAAGAAGCCCTGGTGGCATGGCCGCATTGTCGCCGGCCTCGCGTCCTACTGGGTCTACCAGCATCTGGGCAACCTGTCCCCGGAGCAGCGTGCCGAGGACGAACTGTGGCAGCAGGTGGTGAACCATCCGGGCGACGGCGAACCGGACCTCAGCGACGCGCTGGAAGCTTTCGCGGAACGGGCGGACCGGCAGCCGGACACTTACCGCTGGAGCTTCACCCGCGACATCGGCGGTTCACGGCTGGTCGTGCTCGACTCGCGCGCTGCCCGTGACTTGCAGCCGGACCGGCGGACGCTGCTGGACGAGGAAGAAATGGCCTGGCTGGACAGCCAGCTCCAGGGCGGCTTCAAGCACCTGCTGATCGGGACCTCGCTGCCGTTCCTGCTCCCCAAGGGCCTGCACCACATCGAGTCCTGGAACGAGGCCCTCAGCGAAGGGGCGTGGGGCAAGCTGCCGGCGGCCGCCGGTGAACTGCTGCGGCAAGCCGTGGACCTGGAGCACTGGGCAGCCTTCCAGCGCACCTTCCACGAGGTGGCGGCCATGGTGCAGGAGGTGGCCGACGGCGGGCGCGGACCGGCGCCGGAGACCGTCACCTTCCTCTCGGGCGACGTGCACTTCTCCTATGTGACGGAGGTGGTGCGAGATTCGGGCAGCCGGATCGTCCAGGCCGTCTGCTCGCCCGTCCGCAACCCGCTGCCCCGCTTCCTGCGCTATTTCACCGCCGCCATGTCCTATGGCATCGCCGCTCCGGTGGGCGCGCTCGTAGCCCGTGGCGCGAAGGTTCCCGATCCGCCGTTCACGTGGAAGAGCCACATGCGGCCATGGTTCGACAACAACCTGGCCAGCCTGGAGGACTCCCCCGACGGCCTGAAGATTTGGTGGGAAAAGGGCGTGGTGCATGACGGCGACGATCTGCACCCGGGCCTGGAAGAGGTCGCCTCCCTGACCATCGCGCCGCAGGGCATTCGGATTACGCGATAGTCCGATGGCGCGGTAGTCCGATGGCGCGATGAGGGCGTAGGCCAGCCCGGGCGGCTGTCCGGGGCGCGTCGTCCGCCCACTTACGCTGGTGATATGGAATCGCCGATCGACAGCTACTTGCGCACCCTGCACGCCGAGATCTCCGAACTCCGCGACGGGACGCCGTATCTGGTTGGTCCTGCCTCGGCGGTAGTCAATCCGGACGACTTCGGGATCTGCCTGGCTACCGTGGACGGCTACGTCTACGAGGTGGGCACCACCCGCAAGGAATTCACGCTGCAGTCGATCTCGAAGCCGTTCAGCTACGCGCTCGCGCTGGCCGAGCTTGGCTTCGACGCGGTGGACGAGAAGGTGGACGTAGAGCCCTCCGGGGACCCGTTCAACGAGATCTCCCTCGCCGCCGGCACCGGGCGGCCGGCCAACGCGATGATCAACGCGGGCGCGCTGGCGGTCACCGGGATGATCAAGGGCTCCGGCGGCAGGTCCGCGATCAAGCGGATCCTGAACACGTATTCCGAATTCGCCGGCCGGAAACTGAAGAGCAGCCCGCGGGTGTTCGAAGCCGAGCTGCGCAACAGCGACCGCAACCATGCACTGGCCTACCTGCTGAGCTCATTTGGCATCATCGAGGACAACCCCACCACCGCGTTGGAGAACTACCTGCGGCAGTGCTCGGTGCAGGTGACCTGCCGGGACCTGTCCATCATGGCCGCGACCTTGGCCAACGGCGGCACCAACCCCGTCACCGGCAACCACGTCATGGACATCGGGCCGGTGGAACGGGTGCTGTCGGTCATGATGACCTCGGGCATGTACGACGACGCCGGAGACTGGGTCACCAACGTGGGGATGCCGGCGAAGTCCGGGGTGGGAGGGGGCACCCTGGCGGTGCTTCCCGGCCAGGTCGGGCTCGCGGTGTTCTCCCCGCCGCTGGACGACCACGGCGGGTCGGTCCGCGGGATCGCCGTAAGCCGGCGGCTGTCCGAGGACATGGAGATGCATTTCGTCCGCTCCGCGCGTGCCGGGCGTTCCGCGATCCGCGCCAGCTACGACATCACCGTCGTTCCTTCCGGCATCCGCCGCACGGACGAGTCGGCCGAGGTGCTGCGGGAGAACGGCTATCGCGCGCAACTGATCGAGCTCAACGGCGACCTGCTGTTTGCCGGTACGGAATCGATGGTCCGGGAAATCAGCTCGCTCCCCGACGACGTAGAGCTGGTGGTCCTAGACCTGCGCCGCGTCGACGAAGTGGGCGGCGTGGCCCTGCGCATGTTCGCCCGCCTGGAGGAGATTCTGGCCGCGGACAACCGTGAACTGCTGCTGATCGATCCGGAGGACAGGCTCGCCGACGTCTTCATCGACACCGGGCGGCACGTGCCGGTCTTCGACACCCGCACCGGGGCCGTCGAGTTCTCCGAGAACCGCCTCATTGCCCGCTACGGAGATCCGCTGGGCGTGCCCACGTCGGTGCCGGTGGAGCAGTCGCTGGCCCTAGGCACCCTGCACGCGGACGAAATTGTCGCCCTGGTGGAACGCATGGAGCCCGCGAAGTACGAGGACGGCGAGATCGTCCGGCGGGTCGGCCAACGGTTTGGCGGGGTGTACTTCATTGTCTCCGGCCGGATCAGCACCATCGCCGCCGACTCCGAGGGACGGCGGGTCAAGCTGAGCACGCTCAGCGCCGGCATGACGTTCGGCGAACTGGCACTGGGCAGCGAAGACCGGCAGGAGACCACCGAGAAGGCGGACGGCCCGGTGGAACTCATGGTGCTCTCCGCGGAGGCGATCGAGGAACTGGAGGAGCAGGACCCGAAACTGGCGATGCGCCTGTGGAAGGCGCTCACCCGCGACGCTTACACACGCGTGGACCAGTTCCTGCGCGAAGCCGCCGTCCGGATCCGCGACTGACCGTCCGCGGCGGCCCGCTGCCGGCGGCCCAATGGGCATCCACCAGCGGGGATCAACTATAGTTACGGGCAGTCGTACCACCTGCCACATCGGCAACAGAAACCACACTAGCCTCGGTCTCTCCGTGTCTTGTTCCCGGCAGAGGTTACAGAAAGGAACGTGTGAACTTTTTCGAGTTTCTCGCGAAACGGGCCGACGACATGCTGGAAATGGGCATCGAGCATGCCATCCTCGTGGGCGTTGCGGTCATGCTCGCCACCGTGATCGGGGTCGGCCTGGGCATCGCGACTTATCGGCACGAACGGCCGCGCGAAACAGTCCTCGCGGTCACCGGTGCTTTCCTGACCGTCCCCTCCTTCGCGTTGTTCATCCTCCTCATCGGCCCCCTGGGCCTGGGCGCGCTGCCCGTCGTCGTCGCCCTCACCATGTATGGCCTGCTGCCCATCGTCCGCAACACCATCACCGGCCTGCGCGAAGTGGATCCTGCCATCGTGGAATCGGCCAAGGGCATGGGCATGAGCCGAACCCAGCGGCTGCTGAGGATCGAACTGCCGCTGGCGTGGCCGGTGATCATCACCGGCATCCGCGTCACCACCCTGGTCCTGCTGGGCATCGCTGCCATCGGCGCGATCGTACTGGGCCCCGGCTACGGAGAGCTGATCTTCACCGGCCTCGCCCGGGTGGGCACGCCGGTGGCTGTCAACATGGTCCTGGCCGGAACCCTCGGCGTGATTGTCCTCGCCATCCTGTTCGATCTGCTCTTCCACACCGTCCGCAAGCTGACTACCTCCAAAGGAATCCGATGACCGCTTCCGACCATCAGACCCCCCAGCCCAGGCCGGTCAAGATCCGCTTACAGAACCTGTCCAAGAGGTTTCCCGGACAGAAGGACAACGCGGTCGACGACCTGACCCTGGACATCCACGAGGGCGAGATCGTGGTGCTGGTCGGCCCGTCGGGATGCGGCAAGACCACCACCATGAAGATGATCAATCGGATCATCGAGCCCACCTCCGGCCGGATCATCCTGGACGGAGAGGACGTCACCACCACCGACCCGGACCAGCTCCGCCGCCGCATTGGCTACGTCATTCAGCAGGTCGGCCTGTTCCCGCACATGACCATCGGCGAAAACGTGGCCACCGTGCCCAAGCTGTTGGGCTGGGACGCCAAACGGATTTCCGCTCGGGTGGACGAATTGCTGGACATGGTCAACATGCCGCCGTCGACGTACCGCAACCGCTACCCCAAGGAGCTCTCCGGCGGGCAGCGGCAACGGGTAGGGGTGGCACGCGCTCTGGGTGCAGACCCGGAAGTGATGCTGATGGACGAACCGTTCGGGGCGATAGACCCGATCACCCGGGACCGGCTGCAGAACGAATTCCTGCGCCTGCAGTCGGAGGTGCGCAAGACCATCGTGTTCGTCACCCATGACATCGATGAAGCAATCAAGATGGGCGACCGGATCGCCATCCTGCAGGACCGCTCCCGGATTGCCCAGTACGACACCCCGGAGCAGATCCTGACCGCCCCTGCCAATGATTTCGTCTCCGACTTCATCGGCAACGGCGCCTCCCTGAAGCGGCTGAACCTCAGCCGCGTGGCCGACATCGAGCTGACCCAGTGGCCGACCGTCCGGCTGGACACCCCGGCCGAGGACGCGCTGGAGCAGTTGCGGCGCAGCGACCGCTCCGCGCTCCTGGTGCTCGACCACGCCGGGCGGCCCCGCCGCTGGGTGGGTGCGGACGACCTGCACCGGGCAGGCACACGCGCGCTGGACGAGGTGGGGCTGCCGCCGGAAGCCATGGTGGAACCCCGCGCAACCCTGTCCGATGCCCTCAACGAGCTCATCACCGCCCGGTACAGCGTGACCATCGTGGTGGACTCGCACGGTGTCTACCAGGGCGTGGTGGATATCGAACAGATCAACGAGGCCATCCGCGCCATGCGGGACACGGCGGTCACTCGAGCCCGGGCCGGTCTGGGCGAGGTGGCCGAAGCCGTACAGGCGGGTGGCTGACGTGGCCGCTGCCGCACCACAGCACACGGTGCACGACCAAGACGTTGCGGTCCAGCCACCGGCCAGGACGCGGCGCAGGACCCTGACCGGTTACCTGCTGGTACCGGCCATCCTGGCGCTGGCCTGCCTGGCGCTGTACCTGTATGTCGGCTCGCAGGAACTGGACAGCATCGAGGCGCGCGCCCTGGCCCCGGCCAACCTGGCCGCCGCCCTGGGCCGGCACCTGCAGCTGACCGCGGTCTCGACGCTGCTGACCCTGGTCATCGCGGTGCCGTTGGGCATCCTGTTCACGCGCCCGGCCATGCGTCGGGTCCGCCCCTACCTGATCACCCTGCTGACCCTGGGACAGGCGGTTCCGACCATCGCCGTGTTGGTCCTGCTGGCCGTGGCTTTCCTGTTCCTGGGTTTCCAGGCAGCCATCGTGGGCTTGGTGCTCTACGCCATCATCCCGGTGCTGCTCAACACCATGGTAGGCCTGGAGCAGGTTGACGAATCCGTGCTGGAAGCCGGGCGGGGCATGGGCATCTCCAAGTTCGGCGTCCTGCGCCGGCTCGAACTGCCCCTCGCGGTGCCGATCATGCTGGCCGGCGTTCGCACCGCGCTGGTCATCAACGTGGGAACGGCCACCCTGGTGACCTACATCAACGCGGGCGGACTCGGGGACATCATCGTGGCCGGGCTGTCCACCAACCGCGTCCTGGTGCAGATTGTCGGCGCCGCGCTCACGGCGGTGCTGGCACTGCTGATCGACTACCTGGCGAGCATTGCCGAAGACTTCCTGCGCCCGAAAGGGCTCTAGGCCATCCCCTGCATGACGAAAGAGGAATGATGAAAGCGAATAGTTCACGGAAGACGGCGTTCGCCGCGTTTGGCGCCGGAGTGGCCCTGCTGCTGACGGCCTGCGGCGGCGGCGACGCCGCCGAGGCGACGGGCGACGGCGAACTCGCGGGCGCGCACTTCACGGCGGGCTCCAAGGAATTCACCGAATCGATCCTGCTGGCCCAGATCGCGGCGGTCGCGCTCGAGGATGCCGGTGCCACCGTCGAGGACAAGACGGGCATCTCCGGCAGCGCCACCGTACGCGAGGCCCTGGAGTCGAGCCAGGTGGACTTCTACTGGGACTACACCGGAACCGGCTGGGTCAATGTCCTCGGCCACACCACCGAGGACGTGCCGGAAGATCTCTACGCAGCCGTCGCGAAGGAAGACGCGGAGAACGGCGTCGCCTGGCTGGAACCGGCGCCGTTCGAGAACACCTACCGGATCGCCGCCAAGAAGGAGTTCGCGGAGGCCGAAGGCATCACCAACATGACCGAAGCCGCTGCGTTCATCCAGAAGAACCCGGACCAGGGTGCCGTCTGCGCCGCCAGCGAGTTCATCAACCGCGACGACGGCCTCCCGGGCTTGGAGAAGGCGTACGGTTTTGAATTCAGCAAGGTAGTGGAGCTGGACCTGAACCTCATCTACACACAGGTCGGCGGATCCTGCCAGTTCGGCGAAGTCTTCTCCACCGATGCCCGGGTCATCTCCAACGAACTGACCGTGTTGGAGGACGACAAGGAATTCTTCGTCCCGTACCAGGGCTCCATGACCCTGCGCCAGGAAACCCTGGACGAGTACCCGGCCATTGCGGAGATCATGGCACCGATCAGCGCCGCACTGACCAATGAAGTTATCACCGAGCTCAATGGCCGGGTGGATAACGACGGCGAGGATCCCCGCGACGTCGCCGAGGAGTGGCTGCAGGAGCAGGGCCTGGTGGGTTAGCCACCGGACCTTGCCTCCGCACAACGGCCAGCGGCCGCCGGTCACCACGACCGGCGGCCGCTGGCTGTAGCAGGCCTTACCGAATCCGCCGCAGTCCCGGGTTTCCCCGAATCGCTCGGCGTATCAGGCCTCCGCGAAACGTCCCACCGTCTTCTGCGCATCGATTCCCGGCAGGGCGGCGGCGAATATGCGGTAGTAAGCGAGTTCCTCGCGGGTCCGCACCGGCGGATCCAGAACGCCTGCCTCCTGCTCGAGCTCGGCTTCGCTGACCGAGGCTTCGAAGTGTTCGCGGAGCACGTCGTTCATGCCGGTGCCCTCGCCGAACTGCTCCTTCGGCCGCCAGAGCACCTCGTGCGGAACCATCCCGTTGAAGGCCTTGCGCAACAGCCATTTGGCGGGCCGCTCCGGTCCCGTCAACTTCCACGCCGGCGGCAACGCCAAGGCCAGTTCCACCATGTCCAGGTCCAGGAAGGGCAACCGCGGCTCGATCCCGTGCGCACCGGCCACCCGGTCCACCCGCTGCAGTCCCCCGATGGGCATGCCTTCGATGGTCTCCAGCAGGTCTTCGTGCAGCGCCTCGCCGGAGTCATGGCGGCCGTAGTGCGAGTAGCCGGCGAACAGCTCGTCGGCTCCCTCGCCCACCAGCACAATCTTCACGTGTTCGGCGGCCAGCCGGGACACCAGGAAATTCGGCACCGCGCTGTGCACCAGCGTCGGGTCAAAGGACTCAAGTTCCGCGATCACCTGCGGTACCAGCGCGATCGCATCCTCGGCGGTGTAGACCAACTCGTGGTGCTCGGTCCCCGCGGCGGCCGCCATCACCCGGGCGGCGAGCAGGTCGGCGCTTCCCTCCAGCCCGACGGCGAACGTCTTCAAAACCTTCCCGCGCTCGGCGGCCTTGCGGGCCGCCACGGCCGTGACGATGCTGGAGTCCACCCCGCCGGACAACAGGACGCCCACCGGCACGTCGGCCTCCAGGCTGCGCTCCACCGCCCGGACCAGGGTGTCGCGCAGGGCATCGAAGACCCACTGCGGCGGATCCTCGTCCGGCCGCCGGCTCTTGAGCAGCACCGGGGCGCCGGCCGGGAAGACGGGCCCTGCCATCAGGCCGTCCTCCGGTGTCCAGGCATGGCCCGGCGGAAACGGCTCCACGAAAGGCCGCCACTCGTCGTCGAACGCCTTCATTTCGGAGGCAAACAGCACGGTTTCTTCGCGCCGCGCCCAGTACAACGGGGACAATCCGAGCAGGTCCCTGGCCGCGACGAAGCGCCCGTCATCGCCGGCGATCACCAAGGCGAACGGACCCCAGAGCTTGTCGAAGGCGGCCACGCCGAGCTCCTCGTACAGCCGCAGCGCGGCCTCCAGATCGGACCGGGTCCGGAAACCCTCCTGCCCGAGCCGGTCGCGGATCCGGCGGTAGTTGTAGATCTCGCCGTCGCCCACCAGCCACGCGTCGCCGTCGCGGCCGGCCAGGGGTTGCTGCCCGTTCTCCGGATCGACGATGGCCAGCTGCCGGCTGCCGAGCCAGGACGTGCCCACCCGGCGCGACGCCGATCCGTCCGGTCCACGGTGTGCCAACCGGTCCAGCATCCGTTCGCCCGCTGTCGCATCGAACTCCCCGTGGGCAGCCACTATCCCTGACATCTGCATCCCGCCTTCGCGCTTGTTCAACAAATCCGGCGCCGCATGCGGCCGGGCTCTGTCCGCCCCAGGCGCTGCGACGCGACTTCTCCAGCATAGCCAGCCGGCCCCCATGCCCTTCCGCCGGTCGCGGGCCAGGCCGAAAGGCTCGACGGTTCCATGGTCATGGAGCCGGCGCGGTCCGGACCACTCGCCGCCGCTCTCTAGACTGGTAGGCATGACTGCAACGCTGGTGGCCAAGGACCTCTCGGGCGGCCACGGCCACCGCACCCTGTTCTCCAACCTGAACCTGACCGTCGCGCCGGGCGACGTCGTCGGGGTGGTCGGCGCCAACGGTGCCGGCAAGACCACGCTGCTGCGGATCCTGGCGGGCGCGGACGCACCGCTGGCGGGGTCCGTGAGCACGGCGCCCTCGGACGCCTTTGTCGGCTGGCTGCCGCAGGAACACGAGCGGATTCCCGGCGAGACCATCGCCGCCTACCTTGACCGCCGCACGGGTGCCGCGGCCGCCACCGCCGCCATGGAAGCCGCGGCCGAGGCGCTGGGCTCCGGCTCCAAGCAGGCCGGCGACGCCTACGCCGCCGCCCTGGACCACTGGATGGCCAGCGGGGCCGCGGACCTGGAGGACAGGATCCCGCCCATGCTGGCCGAACTCGGTCTGGACGTCGGCCCGGACGCCCCGATGACCGGGCTTTCCGGCGGCCAGGCCGCGCGCGCCGCCTTGGCAGCCCTGCTGCTGAGCCGGTTCGACGTGGTCCTGCTGGACGAGCCCACCAACGATCTGGACCTGGCCGGACTGGCCCGGCTGGAGTCGTTCGTGCAGGGCCTGCGCGGCGGCGCGGTGCTCGTCTCCCACGACCGCGAGTTCTTGGCCCGCTGCGTGACCACCGTGGTGGAGCTGGACCTGGCCCAGAACAAGGTGGCGGTGTACGACGGCGGCTACGATGCCTTCCTGGAGGAGCGGGCCGTGGCGCGCCGCCACGCGCGCGACGCCTACGACGAGTTCGCGGAGAAGAAGGCGGACCTCGTGTCCCGGGCGCGGACCCAGCGCGAGTGGAGCTCCCAGGGCGTCCGGAACGCCATGAAGAAGAATCCGGACAACGACAAGATCCGCCGCAAGGCCAGCACGGAGTCCTCCGAAAAGCAGGCGCAGAAGGTGCGGCAGATGGAGTCCCGCATCGCCCGCCTGGACGAAGTGGAGGAGCCCCGCAAGGAGTGGCAGCTGCAGTTCAGCATCGGCGCCGCCCCGCGCTCCAGCTCGGTGGTCGCCACCTTGAACCAGGCCACCGTCCGCCGCGACGCCTTCACGCTCGGCCCTGTCTCGCTCCAGGTCAACGCCGGCGAGCGCATCGGCATCACCGGCCCCAACGGCGCGGGCAAGTCCACGCTGCTGCGCCTCCTGCTGGGACATCAGCAGCCCGACGACGGCGCCGCCGGGCTGGGTGCCAGCGTCGCCATCGGCGAGATCGACCAGGCGCGCGGCCAGCTCTCGGAGGACCGGCCGCTCGGTGCCGCCTTCGAAGCACTGGTCCCGGACTACAGCCAGGCCGAGGTCCGCACGCTGCTGGCAAAGTTCGGCCTCAAGGCCGACCAGGTGTCCAGTGCCGTCGGCGCCCTCTCCCCCGGCGAGCGCACCCGGGCCGCCCTCGCCCTGCTGCAGGCCCGCGGCGTGAACCTGCTGGTCCTCGACGAACCCACCAACCACTTGGACCTGCCCGCCATCGAACAGCTGGAGCAGGCGCTGGACAGCTACGAGGGCACGCTGCTGCTGGTCTCGCATGACCGCCGGCTGCTGGAAAACGTCCGGCTGGACACCCGCTGGGACGTCGACGCCGGCCGGGTCACCGTCCGCTGAGTCCCTCGGACCTCCGGTTCAGGACGGGGTTAGAGTGCCGGCCGCATCCCGGACCAGGGGCGCAACTGTTCCACGGCAGCACCGATGCGGAAGACGGTGAGGTCGTCGTAGGGGTTACCAACGATTTGCACGCCTGTCGGTATCCCGGTCTCGGAGAGTCCGCTCGGCACGGCCAGGACGGGGCAACGGTTGTTGATGTTAAACGGCGCAGTCATGTGCGCTTCCCAGTAGTGCTCGAGATGTTGCCCATCGACGTCGATCCCGTCGAGGTACTCGGCGTCGGCTTTGAGCGCAGGAACTGCTGAGGCGGGACAGATCAGGGCGTCGAATCCGTCCATGGCCTGGGCCAACTGCCCCTGGATACGTGACTCGGCTTGCAGTCCTTCCAGGAGTGTGTGGCGCGTCGACGCCTCACGCGCGTCGGCCATGAAGCGCCGCGTATAGGCGGCCCACTGCTCGGTGCCGCCTGCGGTGGCTGCCTCCATAGCGGGGCCGAGAATGTGCCCGAAGTGGGTGAAGATAACATCGCTGATCTCCCGATGAGACCAAGGAAGTTCGATCTCCTCGACGACGGCACCCGCTGCCTCCAGAGCCGCGGCCACGGCCCGGGTGTTGGCCTCGATCTCCCCTGTGACCGGGTAGTCCCCGAGCCGGATGCACAGCGCAATCCGCATGTGGTGGACCGGCGCAAATTCCAAGGGCAAAGGAGCGGACGGCCCCACCGAGGTGTGGTCCATGGGGTGCGGTCCGGCCATCACATTGGTCAACAGCGCGGTGTCGGCGACCGTGCGGCCCATCGGGCCGTCGCCGCGGTACCAGTCATTGGACAGAGGCGGCATGCCCGGGATCCTGCCGTACGGCGCTTTGTAACCGACGGTTCCGGTAAAGGATGCGGGTAACCGGGTGGAACCCGCGATGTCCGAGGCCGTCGCCAATGCCGTCATCCCGGATGCCAGCGCTGCCCCGGCCCCGCCGGAGGATCCGCCCGGCGAGTACTCCGGGTTCCACGGGTTCCGGGTGATTCCCCACATCGGGCTGTGTGTCACCGTGGCGCAGCTGAATTCGGGCGAGGTGGTGCGGGCGTGGAGGATTCCTCCGGCGGCTTTGATCCGCCCAATGATCGGGTGATCGGCCGCTGCGGTCTCGCCGGCGCACGCCAACAGCCCCTGCGAGAAGCTTCGGCCGGCGATGGCATGCTTCTCTTTGGCGGCCACCGGCAATCCCAGTAACGGCGGCGCCGAATCCAGGCCTCGGGGTCCGCCGTCGAACTCGCCGCGCTGGTACAGCAGCTCGGCCTCCCGCGACTCAGCGAGGGCCTCCTCAAACATCGTCTCGGTCAGCGCATTGACGGTCCCGTTGATCTCGGTAATGCGTTCTATGACCGCTTCCATCAGTTCGACAGGGGAAAGCTCCCGAGCGCGGAACAGCCGCAGCGCGTCCACTGCACTGAGGTAATGCAGCTCGGTCATGACCTGGCTCCTGCAGTGGACTTGTCCCCGAGGCCAAACTCTCCCGACACCGAGTCTTCCGACGACAGCGCACCATAAACCAGTTCCAACGCGATCTGGGTCAGGGCATCCAGGCCCGCCAGCATGTCCGCATCCTTGGTAAATTCGCGTTCGCAGTGACTGACGCCGTCCACTGACGGAATGAACACCATGACCGATGGCACGATCCGGTTCATCGCTACCGAGTCGTGCCCTGCCATCGTCTGCATACGGCGGACCCCAAGTCCCAGCTTCTCGGCCGTCTTCTCAGTCAACACGACACCGGATTCGGGGTAGTACTGGTTGGCCCGGACATCGAAGTCCTTCACGTTGATCCGGATGTCGTGTTCCTCGGCAAGCCGGGCGATGTCTGCCAGCAGGCTGTCCCGTGCGGAGCGCACAATCTCGGGGCTGTTGGAGCGCAAATCAGCTACGAGGTGCACCCGGCGGGCCACGACGATCGGCGAATTCGGTTCCAGCGTCAGCTGCCCCACGGAGGACACGAGCGTCTCCTCCTCAAAGTTGCGCGTGACGTCGTGCACCATGAGGACAATCTTCGAGGCGGCAACCAGCGCATCGTGCCGGTCTGCCATGGCGGTAGCGCCGGTATGGGACTGCTCGCCGAGGACCTCAATATCCAGCTTCTGGGTGTACCAGCTCGAGTCCACGGCGCCTATGGTCAGGCCCTCGCGCTCCAGGATGCGGCCCTGCTCGATGTGGATCTTCGCGTAGCTCACTGCTTCGGGCCCCTCCTCCGTTCCGAGATAGCCGATCGACGCCAGGGCTTCCCGCACGGAGACTCCCTGGAGGTCCCTCACGCCGAGCATCTGCTCACGATCCATGATTCCCGCGAAGACGGAGCTACCCATGATGGAGGGTGCAAAGCGGCCGCCTTCCTCGTTGAACCAGTTCACCACCGCCAGATTGAACGGCGGAACGTTGCCTGTCGCGTTGACGTGCACCTCGATCCGGGCAGCAGCGTGCAACCCGGCCAGCACGCCGTACGCCCCGTCGAAGCGACCACCCAGCGGCTGGCTGTCCAAGTGGGAGCCGATCATGACGAATTTCGCAGCGGGCCGAAATTCGATCAAGGCGAACATGTTGCCGATGCCGTCCACGCGCACGCCCCAGCCGTGCTCGGCTGCAAAAGCGGTGAACCAGTCCCGGGCCTGCCGGTCTTCCTCGGTAGCGGCTTGCCGATGCACACCGTGGTTCGCTGTGGCCCCTATGGTGGCAACGTGGTGAAAGTCCTTGAGGAAAGCTTCAGCGGACATAACAAAACTCCTAATACCTAATACGTGAGCTGCCGGTGGGAACCGGGAGGGCGGAACCTGCGGGAGCCGGAAGGAGTATCGGTCCCCCCGGCTCCCGTTATCAGCCGAGGCGTCCGCGGGTCTCCGGAACCTTGGTCAGCGTGAGCAGCAGGAACACAATGATCGCCGCGCCGCACAGCCAGTAGGCCGGCGAGTAAGAGATACCGGTGCCGTTCACCAGCGCGGTGCCGATGAAGGGTGCGGTTCCGCCGAACAACGCGTATCCAAGGTTGTAGCTGACGGCGGCCGAGGTGAAGCGGGTCTTCGTCGTGAAGATTTCCACGAAGAACGTGTAGCAGCCGCCGCCGTAGATGCATAGCGGAACGACGAAGAGCAGCTGTCCCAGAATTGCCAGGCCCAGCGAGCCGCTGGTCACCAGCATGAAACAGGGGAAGGCCAGCAATGCGATCGCGGCCGACCCTGCAATCAGCATCGGCTTGCGGCCGACCTTGTCACCGATGATTCCGCCGACCGGGAGCAGCAAAGCGTAAAACAGCATCGCCGATGCGTTCGCCACCAGGGACGCCTGCAGGGTCAGGTTGCCGGTCGTCTGCACGTAGCCGACGAAGTAACCGGACAGGAAGTAGAAACCCATGGCGGTCAAGCCCATGACGAAGACGACCTGGAGCATCCGGACCTTATTCTCGCGGAAGGCCTCGCGAACCGGGCTGTACTCCTTTTTCTTATGTTTTTCAGCGACCTGCTTGAAAGCCGCGCTCTCCTCGGTTTTGGAGCGGATCCACACACCGAACAGGGACAGCGGCAACGCCAGCAGGAACGGTACGCGCCAGCCCCATGAGAAGAAGGCCTCATCGGAAAGGCTTTGGTTGAGGATCAGGATCATCGCGCCGGCCACGACGGACGGCAGCGCGGTGGCGGCAAGGGTGATGTTGAGCCAAAAACCGCGACGGTTCACGGGCGCATGTTCGAAAACGAAGGCCGGGGCACCGACGGATTCTCCGCCTGCCGAGAACCCCTGCAGCAGCCGGCACAGTACCAGCAGTGCAGGTGCGAGAGCTCCGATGGCGGCATAAGGCGGCAACAGGCCGATGGCGGCCGTGGCACCGCCGATGGTCACCAGCGTGATGTAGAGGACGCGGCGTCGGCCGATCCGGTCGCCCAGCTGTCCGAAGAACAGACCTCCGATCGGCCGGGCGATGAAGGCGACACCGAACGTGGCAAAGGTGGCCAACAGCCCGATAAGTGGGTTCTCGCCGGGGAAAAACAGCTGGGAGAGCGTCACTGCCGAGAGACCGTAGAGGGAAAAGTCGTAGAACTCAATAAACTGCCCAACACTGCCACCTGCAAGGACGCGCTTCTGCATCCCGGTGGTTTTGTTCGACTGTGAGAAGGCTGTGGCGTCTGCGGATCCCGATGTAGTCCGGGCTCCATTCACCGTCATGACTGCCGCCAGAGGCGGGAGGAACTGCGGCCCTTACCCGACTCCGCGTGTAACGCGGAACACGACGTGGATCTTGACCGACTGTAGTCCATCGCAAGTCCTCCTGAAGGTTGCGGCTGATCCTCGTACGATCCCGCGTCTTTGCAGGTTCGGCCAGGGGTGGATCAACCTGTTAGATGATGTCCAGTCTCAGTGGGCCACGTCACATCTGTCCAACAGATAATTTCTGCGTTTGTAATCGAAATAATGAATCCGAAGTCCGGCCAGGCGCAGCCAGCGGGATGCCTAGGTTTTGTCCGCGCTGTACAGCGCGCGGCACACTGCTTCGAACGCGAGGGCCCGCCGGGTGGGCGTCACACCCTCGGGTCGCACCAGCACCACCTCGATGGCCGGCAGTTGATCCACAAGCCGTAGCGGAACGACGCCCCCGCCCGCGTAAGTCAGGTTGTGGTGGAGCCGCTGATTCAGCACAGCGTAACCATGGCCACGGGCAACGAAGGAGCGGACAGTCTCATAGCCGGTTGCCCGGTGACGAATATTGGGCTTTAAACCTGCCAGCTGGAACAACTGCATGAAGTACTCACGGGTATGCGGCAGGTCCAGCAGGATCATCGGTTCCTCTTCCAAATCCCTCAGCGCCACCTCGTGGTCAGGACTTGCAGCGAGAGGGTGCCCTTCCTGAACCAACACGTGCGCCGGAATGTGCTCCACCGTCTGGGTGGTGAAACCGCCGCCCAACCCAATGCTGTACATCAGCGCCAGTTCACAATGCCCCTCGAGCAAGGCCCGCCGCAGAAACTCCTGATCGCCCTCCAGGAACGAAACGTGCACGTCCGGGTATTCCGCTTCAAAGGCCTGGAGGATGACTGGTGCCCGGAAGGGCGCCAGCGGTCCGAAGACCCCTACCTTCAGCTCGCCGGTGAGATTTTGCGACAGGCCCCGCGCCGACTCGTACAGGGAATCTGCGTGCTCGAGGAAGGCGTTCAGGTCTTTGGCGAATTGTCGTCCGGCAGGACTCAGTTTCAGCCCCCTCTGCGACAACCGAATGAAGAGCTGTACGTCCAGGTCCTGCTCAAGCTGGGAAATCGCATTGGACAGCGCCGACTGCGTCAGGTTCAGCCGTTGTGCGGCGGCCGTCATGTTCTCGGTCTCGGCGACCGTCGCAAAGTAGCGCAGTTGGGTAAGGGTGAGGCTTGGCCATGCTTCATCCTGTCAGACCCCAGACCGCCCTCCCCTGACATTCCCGACCAGGCCGAATCGTGCCACAACCCCTTGACCTGCCGTTGCCAGCGGAGTAAGTTTTTGTTCAACCGAAAGGTTGATCAAAGGAAGAGTTGAATAACGTGACTGGTAGTAGCGACGAGGCACTCCTGGACAGGGCGTTCATGGCCCTGGCGGATCCGGCCCGCCGCCGCATCATCGCCCGGCTCAGCCGCGGACCGGCAACTGTCAACGAGCTGGCCGAGCCTTTCGAAATCTCCAAGCAGGCGGTTTCGAAGCACATCCAGGTCCTCGAGCAGGCACAGTTGGTCACCCGCAGCAGGGATGCCCAACGCCGGCCCGTTCACCTCAACGCTGCACGGCTCGAAGCGCTTACCGCGTGGATCGACCAGTACCGGCTGGTTCGGGAGGCGCAGTACCGCGGACTGGACGCCGTGCTCGGCCAACTATCCAAGGACAAACCATGAGCAACTCACTCAAAGTCACCCTCCCGGAGGGCCTTCCGTTCATCGATACCGAACGCGAGTTCGACTACCCCGTCGCCGACGTTTTCCGCGCACACAAAGATCCCGACCTGCTCAAGCAGTGGCTGGGCCCGCGGGGCATGAAGATGGACGTCGACCACTACGACTTCCGCACCGGCGGCAGCTACCGCTACCTACACACCGGACCCGACGGCCAACAGTACGCCTTTACCGGCATATTCCACACGGTCCGCGAGAACGAGTTCGCCATCCAGACCTTCGAGTTCGGCGGCTACCCGGACGTCGTGAGCATCGAGTTCATGACCTTCGAGGACCTCGGCAACGGACGCTGCAAACTGATCGGACATTCCGTCTACCCCACGCTGGAGGCGCGCGACGGCATGGCCCAGTCCGGCATGGAAAGCGGCATGAGCGAAGGCTACGAGCGGCTGGACGAACTGCTCGCCGGCGCCCGCACCGCGTAAAGAGGCGGCACTGCCGCGGCATGAAGCCGAAGCCGACCAGGCTCCGGCCTCATGCCGCGCGCACTTCCCTGTTCAACCGTTCCCGCCCGCCACCACCATTGGCCTCCTCGGAATTAGAAAGTATGCTGAGGATTCCCTGCACCCTAGTCGGAAGGTGGTTTCATGGCGAACGATGATGAAGGACGCAAGGAAGTAGCCAAGATCCTGAAGGACGCTGACATCGGCGTCCTCACCACGGTCAATGCCAGCGGCCAGCTGTTTAGTCGGCCCCTGGCACTACAGGAAGCGGAGTTCGACGGCGACCTGTGGTTTGTGACGCACGATCCCTCGCCCAAGGCCAACGAAATCCGCGCCAATCCGCACGTGAATGTGTCGGTCAGCGGGTCGGACGGCTACCTGTCCATCTCGGGCACCGCCTCCATCGTCCGGGACCAGGCGAAGATCGACGAACTCTGGGGCCCCATGATGGAACCGTGGTTTGAGAACGGCAAGGACGACCCCACGGTGGCCTTGCTCCGGGTCGAGGCCCACACCGCCGAATATTGGAAGCCGGATTCCCCCAAGGTGGCCACGCTGTTCAAGCTGGCCAAGGGAATGGTCACCGGGAAGCAAGCAGACGACGTCGGCAAGAACGACGTCGTCAACCTCTAGCCGGAGGCATCTGCCGATCGGCACCACAGCACGCACTTAAGGAGTCAGCAATGTCCGGAAATCTTTTGGCCCGTTCTGTGCACGACCTTACTGCCGCCGCTTGGTTCGGCGGTTCCCTGATGGGCGCCATCGGGCTTAACGGGGCGGCCGCCGCCGCCCAGGATCCGCGCGAGCGCACCCGTTTGTCCAGCATCGGCTGGATGAAGTGGGCGCCGGTCCAGACCGTGGCCTTCGTATCGCACCTTGCCTCCGGCCTGCCGCTGCTGGCGGGCAACAAGGGCAGGATGGTCAAGCAGGAAGGGGTGACGCGGAATACCGTCATCAAGACCGTCGTCACCTTGGCCGGCGCGGCCGTCACCCTCTACGCCGGAATGCTGGGCAAGAAGGTGGAGAAGATGGCCGAACAGGGTGCAGAGGGCGCCACCGAGCCTTCACCGATGGCGTCACCGGAGCTTAAGTCCGCGCAGAAGCAACTCAAGCTGCTGCAGTGGACCATCCCAGCCTTCGCCGGCACGGTCATCGTGCTCGGTGCCAAGCACGGCGAAATGCAGCGGCCCGCCACCTTCTTGGAGGGGCTGCTCAAGCACTAAAGGCGAAGGCCCGCCCACGCGGTGTGCAATGTCCGGAGCGAGCCGGACAGGTGCCGCGTTCGGGCGGGCCGCCTGCTGTCCGTCTTTCCGCGGCTGGTGCCGGTCACGAAGGCGCGCGTCGGGCGCCGGTTTCCCGTGGCCCCTCCCTGTTTCGGAGCGTCCGCCGCTGCCTGCACGGGCTGGGCCTGCTGCACGGTTACGATGGTTGAAACGTTAACGCGGGACGGCAGAAGTGGGGAACGGGCATGCCGGCAGCATCATGACGGCCACCAAGGCGGCGGCCGCCTTCGCGTGGGCTGCCATCGCCGGCATTTCGTCTGCCGGGCTGCTGGTGTTGGGCCAGGTCGTCGCGGCTTCGATCGTCGCTCCGCCACGCTTCGACCTCGTGGCCGTCCTCTCCGTGCTGATGCTGGTGCTGGCCTGGCACCTGCGCGTGGATACGCCGCTCATGCGCCGCCAAACCACCGCCGCGATGACCGCTGCCGTGATCGTCTGCAACGACCTCACCGCCCCGCTGCACGAAACGGTGGCGGTGGTGGGAGTCGGGCTCCTGGCCACCCGCGTGGTTTTCCGGCGCTTCCGCTGGGGAGAGGTGTACTGGTTTATCAGCCGGCTGCTCGCCTCCGCCGTGCTGGTTGCGGTGTTCCAAGCCTTCCACGCGGGCGGTTTTGCGTGGCCGGCCGCACTGCTGGCCGGCTGGCTGGCCTTCTTCATGACGGCGATTGCCGTCGAGCGTGCCTTCGCCACCACGGCCACGCGCAGCGGCACCTTCCGCAACGGCATCGGTTGGGCGCCGGCCCTGTGCACGCTGGCCATCAATCTGCTCCTGTGCCTGGCCGCCCAGTACGCCGCCCTCCGGTTCGGCCACGACGGCGTCCAGTCGCTGCTCCTGGTCTTCGCGTCCGTGCTGGCGCTGGCGGTCACCGGCTGGCTGCGCAACCGCGAGCTGCGCCGCCGCCTCACCGGCCTGGTCGACGCCTCGCTCGAGCTGCCGTGGAATCCGGACGGGCTCGACCGGACCCTCCTCGCCGCCGCCAGCGCCTCGGTGCGCGCCGACCGCGTGTCCTTGCGTCCAGAAGCGCCGCAAGATAGGGAAATCGGTGTCCGGATGCGTCGCTGGGACCACGGCGACAACTACCTGGTGGCGTCGCGGAACGGCGGCGCACAGTTCACCGAGGAAGACGAGCAGGTGCTCGACGCGCTGGCACACGTCGGCAGCATCATGGTCCGGCACGATGAGCTGGTGCACGAACTGCGGCTGCAGGCGGACACCGATGCCCTGACCGGGCTGGGCAACCGGCGCGCCCTCTGGCAGCGGCTGGCCGAGATCAACGCCGGCCGCCGCCCCGGCGAGGCCATCGCCGTCGTCTATCTGGATCTGGACGAGTTCAAGGCCGTCAACGACAGGCACGGCCACGACGTCGGCGACCTGCTGCTCACCGCCACCGCGCAGCGGATACGCTCGGAAATCCGAGAGGACGACGTGGCCGCGCGCATCGGCGGCGACGAATTCGTCGTGGTGCTCCGCGACGTCACCAGCGAAACCGGCGCCCGCGCCGCCGCCGAACGGATCGCCGCCGCGATCGCACGCCCGCTCACCGCCCGCGGCAACACACTGCGGGTGCGGGCCAGCACCGGCGTGGCGTACTCGGATCGCCCGGCACCCAATATCGAGGAGCTGCTGCGCAACGCCGATTCCGGCATGTACGGCTCCAAGCGGCTGCAGCAGCGGCTGCGCGACGCACAGCGCGACGGCTCGGAGGCCGAAGCCTGTCTGGCTGTCGCGGTTGAACGCGGCATCCGCCGGCGCCTGTTGCGTGTGGCGCTGCAGCCCATCGTTTCGCTGGACCTGGATGCGATCGTCGGATTCGAGGCCCTGGCCCGCTATGAAGACGACGAACTGGGCAACATCCCGGCGGACCGGCTGGTCACTGAGGCGAACCGGCTGGGCCTGCTCAACGAGCTGACCATCCAGGTGATCGATGGTGCGGCGGCGGCGATGGCCCGCATCAGCGAAATCACCAGCGTCCGCTCCGTCTCCGTCAACGTGGAGCTGGGCCAGCTCGCCACCGGATCCCCCGTCGTGGACCGGCTGCGGCGGATGCGCGCCGAAGGGCCGGAGCTGAACATCATCGTGGAGCTGACCGAAAACTCGTTGGACAAGATGTCCGAGCAGTCCCGGGCAGCCCTCGTACAGTTGCGCAGCGAGGGGTTCAGGATCGCCGTGGACGACTTCGGCTCCGGCTACTCATCCATGAACGCGCTGACCGAGTTCCCCTTCGACATTGTCAAGGTGGACCGCTCGCTGGTCAGCGGTGACGACGGAAGCGCACCGAACGACGACGAAACCGCCCGCAACATCGTGGTCAGCCATTTGATCGCCATGTTCACCGCGCTGAAGGCGGACGTGGTGATCGAGGGCATCGAGACCGCCGAGGCCGTGGAGTGGCTGGCCGGCTGCCCGGGTTTGAATGCGCAGGGCTTTTACTTCGGCCGGCCCATGTGGCCGGACGAACTCATCTCCCGGCTGGTCACCTCCGGGACGGCGGCGCTGCCGGCGCCGTCCCGCCGCGATTCGCGTCCGGCCATGGCCGGACGGACGGCCGAACATTCGCCTGCTACCTAAAGGCGCGGGCCGTCCGGCATCCGGCTGACGCCGCGGTGCCCGCGCCAATCCCTGCGGACGCTAGGCCAGTCGTTCCAGGGCCTGCAGCTGAAGCACGATCCACGGGCTGAAGGCCCACGGCGCTGCGGTCGCGGCGGTCCGCAGGTCGGAGGGCCGCACCCAACGGTATTCGGCCACCTCGTCATCGCGCGGCGACAGTTCGCCGGCGGCCAGCGCCGTGTAGACGGGGCAGAACTCGTTCTCCACAATGCCGGACGCGTCGACCGCGCGGTAGCGGAAGTCCGGCAGCACCAGCTTCAGGTCTTCCAGCCCGAGCCCCAGCTCGTAGCGCACCCTTCGCCGCACGGCGTCGGCCATCTCCTCCCCCGGGGCCGGATGGCCGCACGCGGAGTTGGTCCAGACGCCCGGCCAGGTCAGCTTGTTCAGCGCGCGCCTGGTCACCAGCACGCGGCCCTCGGCGTCGGAAATATGGCAGGAAAAGGCGAGATGCAGCGGTGTCTCGCCCGTGTGGATCTCGGCCTTGTCGGCAACGCCGGCGGGCTTCAGGTTCTCGTCCAGCAGCACTACCTGCTCGGTTGTTTCCGCCGTCATGTCGGCCCGGACCCGGGCAGCTGCCGTTGCCGGGAGAGCTCCCGGCGGTCAGTGTTGTTCATACCAGCCATTGTATGGGCGGCAGGTGGGGGACCACCGGCAGCATTGGCGGGGACATCGGCACATGCGCGAGGGCAGTGGACCGTATCACCGAGCGGTAGGGCAAGATAAGAGCATGAAGGACGACGCGGCGCGAACCGATGAAAGGCCGGCGACGAAACAGGTCAAACTCATCGGCGAGCGGCTGCGGCGGGCGCGGGAGGACCGCGGGCTCACCATCCTGGAGACCGCGAACCACACCGGGTTGACCAAGGGCTTCATTTCCCAGGTGGAACTGGGAAAAACATCGGCCTCCGTCGCGTCACTGGCCTCCATATGTGATGCGCTGAATCTTCCGCTCTCGGCCCTCTTCGAGCCGCCGGCCGTTCACCTGGTCAGGGCGGATGCCCGCGAACCCGCGCGCTTCCTCGGCCACAAAGTCGCAGATTCGATCCTGACGCCGCCGGGCCAGGGAGGCGTGCAGGTCATCGAAACGGTCATTCAACCCGGCGGCGGAAGCGACCCCGAACCGTACCGGCTCCCCGTCGATCGGGAGTTCGTCACTGTTCTGCAAGGCGAACTGCACATCACCGTCGAAGGGCAGCAGCTGGAGCTCCAAGAGGGTGATGCGCTCACCTTTCGTGCCTCACTCCCCCATCTCTGGCGGAACCCCTCGAAAACCCGGCAAGCGCGGGTCCTGTGGGTCCTGACTCCGCATGCGTCGGTGTGACGTGCCGTCGGCCCTACACCCGGGGCCGGTGGGGCAGCGGCTTCAGGGCTTGGCCCAGATGCTCAAGTACTCGTAGGCAATCTGAGCGGCGGCCATCGAGGTGATGTCGGCATGGTCGTATGCGGGGGCCACCTCCACGATGTCGGCCCCTACAAGGTTCAGGCCCGCAAGGCCCCGCAACAGGTGCAGGAGCTCCCGGCTGGCTAGGCCGCCAGGTTCGGGTGTCCCGGTGCCGGGGGCAAACGCCGGATCGAGCACATCGATGTCAACGGAGACGTAGAGCGGACGCGTTCCCACCCGATGCCTGATCTGTTCGACGATGCCGTCAAGTCCGGTGCCGATGAACTCGCTGGCACGAATGCGTTGAAAGCCCGTCGCATCATCGTTGTCCTGGTCTTCCGGCCCGTAAACCGATCCGCGAACACCAACATGGAGGCATCCCTCCGGGTCGATCAGGCCTTCTTCGAACGCCCGGCGGAATGGTGCTCCATGGTGGAGATTGGCGCCGAAATAGGGGCCCCAGGTGTCGAGGTGGGCGTCGAAGTGAACCACCGCCACCTGGCCGTGAAGGCGGTGCAGTGACTTCAGCGCCGGGTAGGCGATCGTGTGATCGCCCCCGAGCACGACCAGGCGCTGGCTCCGCTCCGATGCCTCGTCGAGGCCTCGAATCATGGCCTCCACGGCAGCCTCAATATTGAACGGAGTAACCGGGATGTTGCCTAGATCCGCGACCTGATGCTGCCTGAACGGATGGGAGCCGAGTTCGACGTGGTAGGGACGAATCAGGCGGCTTGCGCTGCGGATCGCCTCCGGTCCGAAGCGGGCCCCCGGCCTAAAGGTCACCCCGGAGTCGAAGGGAATGCCGACGAGACCTACCTGATAGTCGCTGACTTGGTCCAGGCGGGGAAGCCCGGCGAACGTAGGCGCCGACGAGAACCGAGGGACGGCCGCGAAGTCGACCTGCTCGACGACGGGTTCGCCCTGTTCGTTGCGGGATGTGGTGTGCACTGGCAATGGGGGCAACGGTCTTCCTTATTTTTGGCGCGGGTTCGGGAGTATTGCAATACGTGACCTAGGTCATGCAACACTATCCCTACCGCCTGCAGGGCCGTCAAGACTCCATACCGGAGGTAGGGCCGGCAGCCACCGCCCATTGGACGAAACAACCAACGTCTGGCCAAGACAACCAGTCCCACGCCGAACACTCTGCCGTAGACTCAACGCCACTTCATGCTTGTTCGGAAGGACGGATCGTGCCTGACTCCCCCACTGCCGCTGCCCCGGCCTCAGTCAAAAGACCCTTGGAAGGCCTGCTGGTGGCCGACTTCTCCCGGGTGCTCGCCGGTCCGCTTGCCACCATGACGCTGGCCGACCTGGGTGCACGGGTCATCAAGGTGGAGCGCCCGGGCACGGGGGATGACACCCGCAGCTGGGGTCCGCCGTATTCCCCGACCGGGGCCACCTACTTCGAGAGCGTGAACCGCAACAAGGAATCGATCTGCCTGGACCTGGCGGATCCCGGCGACCGGCGGTTGGCCCGGAAGCTGGCGCTGGCGGCCGACGTCGTCGTGGAGAATTTCAAACCGGGCGGGATGGACAGGCTCGGCCTCGGGTATTCGGACCTCGCGGCCGGGAATCCGGGCCTGGTCTACGCCTCGATCTCCGGTTTCGGTTCAGCCGAAGGTGCGTCCCTGCCCGGCTATGACTTCATCGTGCAGGCGGTCGGCGGCCTGATGAGCATCACCGGCGAGGCGGAGGGCTCACCCTACAAGGCGGGTGTCGCCCTGGTGGACGTGCTGACCGCGAAGGACGCCACTATCGGGATCCTCGCCGCGCTCAACGCCCGCGCTGCCACCGGCCGGGGCAGCCGACTCGAGGTCAACCTGCTGTCCAGCCTGCAGGGCGCCCTGGCCAACCAGGCCCAGGCCTACCTGGGAGCAGGCAAGGTCCCCCGGCGGATGGGCAACGAGCACCCTTCCATCGTTCCCTATCAGCTGCTGGAATGCTCCGATGGTCCACTGGCCGTCGCCTGTGGCAACGACGGACAGTTCCGGCAGCTGGCCGCTGTCCTGGGAGAGCCGCAGCTCGCGGACGACGAGCGTTTCGCCACCAACAGCGCCCGGGTGCAGCACCGCCGGGAGCTCATCCCGCTGCTGGAGGAGGCCCTGTCCGCCGCCTCCGCATCGGTGTGGCAGGGCAAACTCACCGGCGTCGGCGTTCCAGCCGGCCCGGTGGCGGACATCGACGAGGGCCTCCGGTATGCCGAATCACTGGGGCTGGCCCCCACCATCGAAGTCCGCGATGCCGGCGGGGAGCCAGCCGGCCGCCAGGTCCGCCACCCGATCTCTTGGAGCCCGGCGTTCGAGACACGCACGGCCGCCCCGCCCGCGCTCGGCGAACACACCACATCGGTGCTGGAGTGGCTGCGCAGCCTGGACTGAACGTCAGAGGCCGCGCCGGCGGAGGGCCAGCCACAGGTGCGCGGCGACGTCCGGATCGTCGAGGCTGACGCCGAGCAGACGTTCGGCCACCGCCATTCGGTGGCGCAGCGAATTCCGGTGCACGCCCAGTTGGCGGGCCGTGTCTTCCCAGTGGCCCCGGTGGCGCAGGTAGGCGGCCACCGTCTCCAGCAGCTCGGCGCGCCGGTACCCCGCCAGCGCCTCGACCCACGCATCTGCGCGCGCCTCATCGTCGGCCGCCAATTCCACGAGCTTGCCCACGGGCGCCGCGACCGCGGCACGGCGCACAGCTGGCATCGCCCCCGCCACGTCCGCCAAGGCGAGGGATTCCGTCCAGGCAGCACCGGTCTCCGCACCCCCAGAGGCAGCTGCCGACATTGACGCCGGCTCAAGCCCGGCTGCATCGGCGCCCGCGCCGCCCCCCGACCAGGCCAGAAGTTCCGCGTCGGCTTCCCCATCTATCTGCCCGTCTGCCGCGGCCCGTTCCGCGAGCCCGGCATCCAGCAGGAAGTAGGCCACGCCGTCGTCCGCGAAGCGCAGGGTAGAGCCGGCCAGCGCCGCCGCGGGCGAGCCGCCGCCGG
>NZ_JBNHGE010000022.1:0-51839 GCF_059090935.1 Arthrobacter sp. Y3223166
CCCCCCCCCCCCCCCCCCCCCCCCCCCCCCCCCCCCCCCCCCCCCCCCCCCCCCCCCCCCCCCCCCCCCCCCCCCCCCGTTTTTGTCCCGCGCTAGCCGGTATTCCGCAATCCCGCGGCGATGCCGTTCACGGTGATCAGCATGGCCCGCTGCAGTGCCTCGTCCGGCTCCGACGTCCGGATGCGGCGCAGCAATTCCACCTGCATGTACGAAATTGGGTCCAAGTACTGGTCTCGGATGTGCAGCGAGCGCTGGAGCACCGGCTGGTTATCGAGCAGTTCGTTCTCGCCGGTCAGCTTCCGGATCTCGGCCACGGTCAGCTCGAACTCGGCGCGGATGTCGTCGAACAGGTGCCGCAACTGCTCGGGCACCAGCGTCGAGACGTAATGCGCCGCGATCTCCAGGTCGGTCTTGGCCAGCGTCATCTCCACGTTCGAGATGAAGGACTGGAAGTAGTGCCAGTTGCTGATCATCTCGCGCAGCTGCGGCTGCAGTCCGGCGGCCCGGGCGGCCCGCAATCCGCTGCCGACGCCGTACCAGCCGGGAACGATCTGCCGCGACTGGGTCCAGCCGAACACCCAGGTGATGGCCCGCAGCTTGCCCAGCCCCTGGCCGGCGGCCGGGCCCGCCTCGGGGTGGTCGGCCGGACGCGAACCGAACTTCACCTCGCTCAGCTGCTCCACCGGCGTCGACGTCCGGAAATACTCCGGCAGGTCCGGGTGCTCCACCAGCAGCCGGTAGCGCTCATAGGCCGCGCCGGAAATCGCTTCCATGGCCGCGTGGTAGCGGCCGCGTTCGGCTTCCGAGGTCCGCGGCTCCTGGTGCAGCGCGGACGCCTGCAGCACCGCCGCAAGCGCCAACTCCAGGTTTTCCCGGGCCAGCTCCGGCAGGGTGTACTTGTCGGAAATGACTTCGCCTTGCTCGGTGAACTTGATCTCGCCGGCGAGCGCGCCGTTCGGTTGGGCAAGGATCGCGTCGTAGGTGGGCCCGCCGCCGCGGCCGACCGACCCGCCGCGGCCATGGAAGAAGCGCAGCCGCACCCCGTGCCGGGCGGCCACGTCGCGCAGCACCAGCTGGGCCTTGTGGATTTCCCACTGGCTGGTGGCCACGCCGGCTTCCATGTTGGAGTCCGAGTAGCCGAACATGACCTCCTGCAGGTCGCCGCGCAGCCGCACGATCCGGCGGTACTGCGGATCCGAGAGCAGGTCGTCCAAGATCTTCCCGCCGCTGCGCAGCGCCTCCACGCTTTCCAGCAGCGGCGCGAAGCCGATCAGCGCCTTAGGCTCGGAGCCGTCCAGCGCCAGCAGTCCCGCCTCGCGCGCCAACACCGCGGCGGCGAGCACGTCGTCGGCGCCGCGTGCCCGGGACACGATGTACGTCTCCACCGCGTCCGGACCATACTGGCGCAGTGCCTCGGCGATCGCGCCGAACACCTCCAGGGTGCGTGCGCGCTTCTTTTTCAACAACGACGGCGATGCCAGCGGTCCGGGCTCGAGCAGCAGCGAGGAAAGCAGCTGCTGCCGCGGTCCGCGGGCCAGCTCGAGGTAGCCGGACGGCACAGCAGCGTCGGCCGCAGCATCGATGCCGCCGACGGCTGTCACCACACCCGCCGAAACAGCCGCGCCACCCCCAGCTGTCGCCACATCCCCCGGAACAGCCGCGCCACTCCCAGCTGTCGCCACATCCGCCGGAACAGCAGCCGTCCCGCCCGAACCGGCCACTCGGCCCGCCGCAGCACCCGGGGCCGCGGTCACGCCGGCCGGGGTCCGCGCGGCATCCCGGGCGGCCAGCAGGGCCGCGACCGCCTTGTGGTGCTTCCCCGCGTTGTCCCGGAAGTCCAGGGTGGCCAGGTGCAGCCCGATGGTCGAGACCGCGCGGCGCACTGCGGCCAGCGAACCGTCCGCCACTAACGACGCGGTGTGGGCGCGCAGGGATCGCTCGATCGGGGCCAGATCGGCCAGCACCTCCGCCGTCGAGCTGTAGTCCCGCCCGGGCTCGTGTGGGAGCCGCCGCTGGATCCGGGCGCTGGTGTTGAGCAGCTTCGCCTTGATGCAGGTCAGTTTCAGCCGGTAGGGCTCGTTCGCGTTCAGCTCGCGCACCCTGGTGTCTAGGCCCGGCAGGTTCTCGAGGTCCCTGGCCACGGAATTCAGCAGTTCGTCGCTGGCGGCCACGATCGTCGTCGAGTTGGACAGGACGGCGATCAGGCTGTCCACAAAGCCGATGTTGATCCGCACCGCGTGCTGGTTCTGCAGCTGGAAGACCTCATGCGTCACGTCCACGGTGACCAGCGGGTTGCCGTCACGGTCGCCGCCGATCCAGGAGCCGAAGCGCAGCGGCGCCCGGTCGGCGGGCAGCGTCACGCCATGTTCGGAGAGCAGTTCGGCCAGGTCCCCCATCAGCTCCGGCATGGTGTTGTTGAGGATGTTGCCCAGGTAGTAAACGGCGTTGCGCGCCTCATCCACAGGGCTCGGCCGCACGTGCCGCAGCTCGTCGGTCTGCCACATCTGGTCGATGATCTCGGCCAGCCGCCGGTCCTGCCGCCGCCGCGCCGTGCTTCCCTCCGCCGTCGTGGTGGACAGCAGGTCGGAGATAGCGCGCAGCTTGTCCAGCACGGTGCGCCGCGATGCCTCGGTGGGATGCGCGGTGAAGACGGGGCGGACGTCGAGCTGGTTGACCGCGTGTTGCAGCGCCTCGGGTCCCGCTTCCTCGGCAATCTGGGCGACGGTGCGAAGCAATTGGCCGTCTTCCTCCGGCCGGGCACGCAATTGGCGCACCCGGTGCACCTGTTCGGCGGCGTTGGCCAGGTGGAAGTAGAAGGCAAAAGCCCGCACCAGATCGGTGGCCTCGTCCACGTCCAGCCCCGCGAGCAGTTCGCGGACCTGATCAATCACCTCGCGGGCGGTCCACGGCCCGGTGGCCTCGCCCTCGCCCCGGGCCGCTTCCTTGGACTCCTTGGTCAGCAGCCGGACCTGCTCCACCAGGTCCAGCAACTCCGGCCCGTGCTGGCGCGCCAGCGATGCCCCCAGGAGCGTGCTCACCCGGCGTACGTCGGCGCGCAGGCTCGCGTCGAGGTCCCGGTCGCGGGCGGCGTGCGGCATGGGTGCGTCCTTTCGCGTCATGCGGGCGGCTGCGGCGGGCGTGCCGTTCCCGGGGGACTCCAAGCTTCGGCACGGTCCACCTCAAGCGTACGACGGCGGCGCCTCGCCTTTCGCCGAAGGGTCCCAGAGGCGCCGGTCGCCCGGCGTCATCCGGATCGCGGCGGTTACTTGGGCGCAGCCCGGGAGCGCCGGTTACTCCCCCGCCCACCGACCCTCGGGTTACTTGGCCGCCATCCGGTTCGCGCCGGTTACTCCCGGCCACCGGACCCTTCGGTTACTTGGGCGCCATCCGGATCGCGCCGTCCAGCCGGATGGTTTCGCCGTTGAGCATCGAGTTGGCCACAATGTGCGCAGCCAGCTCCGCATACTCGGCCGGCCGGCCCAGCCGGGACGGGTGCGGCACCTGCTGGCCCAGCGATTCCTGCGCCTGTTGCGGCAGCCCGGCCATCATGGGCGTCTCGAAGATGCCCGGCGCAATGGTGACCACCCGGATCAGCGAGCGCGCCAGTTCGCGGGCCAGCGGAAGCGTCATGGCAGCCACTCCGCCCTTGGACGCGGCGTAGGCGGGCTGGCCGATCTGGCCGTCGAAGGCCGCCACGGAGGCGGTGTTGATGATGACGCCACGCTCGGGCCCGCCCAGTTCGGTTTCCACCGGTTCGGTGGCCGCGATGGCGGCGGCGGCCAGGCGAATCACGTTGAAGGTGCCGACCAGGTTGACCTGTATGACCTTGGCAAACGCCTCCAGCGGCAGGACCCCGTCGCGGCCCAGCACTTTGCCCGGGGTGGCGACGCCGGCGCAGTTGACCACGATCCTCAGCGGTCCCAGTGCCGCGGCCTCCTCCACCGCGGCCTGCACCTGTTCTTCATGGGTCACGTCGGCGGGCGCGAACACGGCCCGGTCCCCGAGTTCGGCGGCGAGCTCTTTCCCCTTCGAGCCGGGCAGGTCCATCAGCACTACCGACGCACCGGCGGCATGCAGTCGGCGGGCCGTCGCAGCCCCCAGCCCCGATGCTCCGCCCGTGATCAACGCTACGGTTCCGGCTACCTCCACTGGATCCTCCTCCGGGTCCTCAACACTCATCCCTCCGGCCGCCTTCCTGCCGGCGGCATTGCAACCCTCAGCCTAGTGTGGCCCGGCGCACACCCCGGGCATCGGCGGGCAGATTCCGGCCTGCGCCGCGCCGATCCGCCGTTAGGCTGGTCCACATGCCCACCCTGCCCGGCGGCGGAGCACTCCGCCCGCCCAAGCCCGTTCTGGCGGCCGGACGCGCGGACGAGGCCGCCATCGCCGTCGTCCGCCATTTCCGCCAGCGCCTGCTGGGCCTTCCGTTCACCATGCTGGGCGCGGTCCGCCGACCCTCCCCCGGCCGCGGCGGGCCGTGGCACTACTGGTGGCAGGCCCACTTCCTGGACTGCCTGGTTGATGCCGGGTGGCGGGAGCTGCGCAGGGGCCGGCATTACGACGGCGGCACCGGGCCGAGCGCCGGCCGTCTCGCCGCGCGGCTGCTGCGCACGCTCCGCTGGCGCAACGGATTCCGCTTCGACAACTCCTACTACGACGACATGGCCTGGCTCGCGTTGGCGGCGCAGCGGCTGGACATGCTGGCCGCCGAGGCGCACAAGCCCCGCTTCCGGAACAGGGCCGCGGCACGCCGCCTGCTGCCCCAGCTGGAATCGGCGCACACCCCGGACCTGGGCGGCGGCCTGTTCTGGAACACCGCCAGGGACTTCAAGAACACCCCCGCCACGGCACCGGCGGCCCTGTATCTGGCGCGCACGGGCGACCGGGCGCAGGCCGCCCGGCTCCTGGACTGGTTGGACGCCACCCTGTACGCGCCCCGGCAGCGGCTATATCTCGACGGCGTCCGGGTCGACGGCGTCCGGGTCGACGGCGGCCGGCCGGTTTTGGTGAACGACCTCTACACCTACAACCAAGGGCCGGTGCTCGGGGCACTGCTGGAAACGGGCCGCGACGCCGACCTGGCGCGGGCCGCCGAACTGGTGCAGGGCATCGCGGCCGGTTTCGTCCAACGAACTTCGGCGACCGACGGCGACGGCGGTCAACTCGTCCTGCGCACGCACGGCGCCGGCGACGGCGGCCTGTTCACCGGGATCCTGGCCCGATACCTGGCCTTGGCTGCCCGCTCGGACCGGCTGCCGGACTCGGCGCGGGAACTGGCCGCGCGGATGGTCTTGGACACCGCGCAAGGCTTTTGGGGCGGGCGGACCCTCGGAAACCACCGCACCGGGGAGGCGCTGCTCTTCTCCCCCGACCCAGGGGTTCCGGCCGCCGCAGCGGGCGGGCCCGGCGGCGGCGTCGAGCTGTCCACCCAACTGCAGGCCTGGATGACCCTGGAAGCCGCCGCCACGCTGCCCGCCTGAGCGGGCGTGGGCACCGGGGTCGGCGCGGGCGTGGGCACGGGCGTCGGAACGGGCCGGGGCCCGTGCACGCCCCTGCGCCCGGCAGTCAGGACGGCTTCTTCTGCTGCGGATACGGCGTCTCCTGCCGGGCCAGCATCTCCACGAAGCCGGCGATCTTGCGCTGCCGGGCGGCATCGGTCTTCAGCTGGGCCAGCCGGTGGATCAGCGCGAAGCGGTTCTGCGAGGTGAGCACCTCGAACATCGCCTGCGCTTCCGGGACGGCGGCCATCGCCGCGGCCAGGTCTTCGGGCACCTCGGCCGTGGCGGGCCCGGCGTAGGCCTTCTCCCAGCGGCCGTCGGCCTGCGCCGCGGCCACTGCAGCCCGGCCGGCCTCGTGCATCTTCCCGGCCTGCTCCAGCCGCTCGATGTGCCCGACGTTCCGCAGCGACCAGATGCTGCGCTTCGTCCGCGGGGTGAAGCGTTGGAGGGTGCTTTCCGCGTCGCGCCGCTTGCCCTGCCCGTCGATCCAGCCGAAACACAACGCCTCGTCCAGGGCGGCGGCATAATCCAAGGCTGTAACCGTTCCACCCTTCTTGCCCAGGATCAGCCAGACGCCGGCCGACGAGGCATGGTTCTCCTCCAACCAGGCCCGCCATGCGGCGGCGTCTGGCACCAGCAACTCCGGAAGCTCAACGGCCATGCCCTCATGGCAGCACGGCAGGGCCGCGCCGTCTAGTGTTTTGGGGTATCGTCCCGTGCCGGCCCAAGGAGGAACCCAGATGCTGCGCGTCCGTCCCGTATTGTCCACCTCCCGCATCGGGCCGTGGCGGGAGTTGTTGACCGCGGCGGGGTTGGCCTGCGTGGCCCACGACGGCGGTGCCCGGCATGAGTTCGCCGCCGGCTCGGGGCGGCTGGACCTGCGCCCGGCCGATCCCGGCGACGCCACCGACGGCAGCGTGGAACTGGGCTTCGAGGTCCGCGACCTCGACGAATTTGTCCGCCGCACCGTGGCCGACGGCACGCGGGCGGAAATCGAGGAGGCCGGCAACGGCCGGTCCGCGCGGATCACCGCACCCTCAGGCCTCAGCTTCCTGGCACGGGCCGCCGCGCCGGCGTTCGGGCACGACGCCGGGCACCACCCGCCCGATCCGGCGCTGGCCGTCATGCCGGTCTGGGTGACGCCGGACGTAGCCGGCGCTGCGGCCACCCTCCGCGGAATCGGCGCGCGCCCCCGGTTCAGCGGCGACGCCACCTGCATGGTCTTCGCGGCGAAGAACGGCGGGCTGGTCGAGGTACAGCCAGGCGATACGGAGCAACTTGGGCTGGCCTTTGAGTACGACGGCGACCTGTGCGCCTTACGGGAGCGCCTCGCCACGGCCGGTTACGACTGTTCCCGAGCGGACGAGGCCGGCCGGCAGGTCCTGCTGGTGGGGCATCCTGACGGCGCGAACCCGGCCGGCGAAGGGTACCTGCGGTTCAGCGCCCCGCGAAACGGTTCGGCTGGAGATCACCCGCTGCCGCCGACCCTTTGGTCCTGACGGGACCGGCGGTTCCGCGGTTCTGGCGGGTCCGGCCGTGGCTGGGCTGCACTGGAACGGACGCGCCGGGCGGGGCGGCCGGCGTGACTGGCGTCGCAGGGGTGCGGTAGAACAAGTACATGAGCGTACGTACTCCCGACCCGTATCCCGGCTGGCTGTCCCACGAGGACCTGCACGAGGCGCGGCAACGCCTGCCGATGCTTTACGTAGAGGCGGTGCCGGTGCGGCTGGACTCGCTGGGATATGTCACGGAGATCGGCCTGCTGCTGCAGGCTTCGGACGAAGGCGAGATGGTGCGCACGTTCGTCTCCGGCCGGGTCATGTACCGCGAGACGGTCCGGGCCGCCCTCTTGCGCCATCTGGAGAAGGACCTCGGCCCGCTGGCCCTGCCGCAACTGCCGGCCAGCCCGGTGCCTTTCACGGTGGCGGAATACTTCCCCTCGCCGTCCGAGACCGGGCTAACCGATGACCGGCAGCATGCCGTGGCCCTGGCCTACGTCATCCCGGTCACCGGGGAATGCAACCCGCGCCAGGACGCCCTGGAACTGAGCTGGATGACGCCGGAAGATGCGCTGAGCCAGGCGGTCCAGTCCGAATTCATCGGCGGCCGCGGCAACCTGCTGCGCCAGGCCTTGGCTCACGCGGGCTGGTGCCGCTGACCGCCGCCCGGATGTCGGAGGGCTTACCGCCCGGTGGGTCGGCGGGCTGACCGCGGCCGAGTGCCGGCGCAGGCCTCCCGCCGAGTGCCGGCGGCTTGACCGCCCGGCTACTTCGGCAGCATCCAGACGTACATCTGGGCGGCGAGGTCCCGGGACTCCTCCCGGTGCTGGTCCTGGTAGCTCAGCCGCTTCAGCTGGACCGGCCGCTGGCTGCGGCGGTTGGCCAGATCCGTCAGGGCCGCGCCGGCGGCATGCAGCAGCACGGTCAAACGGCTCCTGCTACGGAACTGCTCGGGGTACACGGGGGCGTGTGTCGGCGCTTCGCCAAGGCGGGCCTCCGGGGCAAGAATGATGCTCATGGCTGGATTCAGCTTTCACAAGGATGTAGGGCTGCTGTGCGTGAGGTGCTTCGTCGGAACAACCGACGAGGTACGGTTCCGGCGGGAACTTCGATGTCTTGACGCTATCGGCGATCGCGGTCATCTTTGGTCCTCGATCCCGAGCCGGACACCGATTTTTTGGGCCCGCGGTCTCCGGTGCCGAGATCAACGCCCGGGCGCACCGTCCCTATTCCCAGGATTTGGACAGCGCGAGAGGCCGCTCACAATCCATCGTTTCATCAAGACGGCGGGCCGGACACCGGGCCGCACCTCCCCCGGAAAAGATAACGAATTCATATACTGTTCAGACGATCGCGAGCGTGACTAAGGATTTACCCATGACGGAACAGCAGGCCGAGACATACATCCACCATGTCAAGGCCGAGGCCGTAGCCGCCGGCGCCCGGTTCCTGACCCGCTCCGGCGAGCACTCGGCGCCGGTGGCAAGCACCGCCGTTATACCCGACGATTTCGGCACGCCGGCGCTGGTGGTGGCCACGCTGGAAGACGGCAGCAAGGTGCGCATTGCCCATGGCTCGCGCATCCGCGTGGCTTCCTCCCGCCGGCCCGCGCCGCTGCCCGGCGCGCTGGCGCTGGCTGAACTGGAACTGATCCCGGCTGAGGAAGGCACTCCCGAGGCGGTGGTGGTCGAGGTGGCGCGGGCACACGCACGCAATGCCCGGGTGCAGCGGCTGGCCGCACGCCTGAGCCGGGGCCTCAACACCAAGGCCGGCAGCCACCTGCAGGACGTGCGGGACCTGGCCCATATCCTGTTCGTGGAGCTGGACGATCGCGAACGCGCACTCACGGTCTGCCGGCTGATCATCGACCAGCCGTTCGACGGGAACTTCGGCCGGTGGAAATGGATTCAGTCGGCGATGGCCATGGCCGCCTACATGCTGCGCGAGTCCGGCGACGAGGAGGACCAGCAGGAAGCCCGGAGGCTGGCCGAGGCGCTGCGCACCCCCGACGACGCCGACGAGGACCCGTTCCGCGCGAAGGTCAACGCGGAGGTCCGCCAGCGCCAGCTGAACGAGCCGAACCTCTACGACAAGGAAATCCACCGCGCCATGGCCGCCGCCGACCGCGACGTGGAGCGTGAGTGGCGCGAACTGCGCTTGAGCTCATTGTTGTACCTGCGCACGCACGGCGGATCGGAGGCCCTGGAGCCGGTCGAGTTGGACCGCCGGATCAGCAACGAGCTGGTGGCGATCCGCGCACTGGACGCCCAGCAGCGGAACTCCTAGGCCCGTTCCGCCCGACTCTGGCCACCCCTGCGGCCCCGCGGGTAGAGTCGGCCGCATGACGGATAGCGGCGTTGCACCGGCGACCGGTCCCCTGAGCGTCCACATTAATGCGGACGCCCGCCAAGTCTGGGTCATGCTGCGCGAGCCCAGGTCGATTGCACAGTGGCACGGCTGGGACATGAAGGGCCTGGACGAGGAGATCCGCGAGATCTACTTCACCGGTGCCACCGAATCCGAAGACCACAAACAACTCACGCTGAGCGACGGCGATGCCTTTATCCTGAAGCCGGTGGGCGACGGCGTCCAACTGAGCCTTGAGCGCGGCCTGGAGTCCGGCGAGAAGTCCGACGAATGGTGGGAGGACGTCACCGAAGGCTGGCTGACCTTCCTGCAGCAGCTGCGGTTCGCCCTGGAGCGGCATCCCAACGACCCACGCCAGACCACGTACCTCGGCGCGGACTCGCTGCCGCACGGCGGGCTGCTCGCCAGCCTGGGACTCGACAACCTGCCGGAGCCTGACGAGCCGTACTCCGCCACGCTGTCCACCGGTGAGGCTCTCTCCGGCAAGGTGTGGTTCCGGTCGGAGCGCCAGCTCGGGCTGACGGTGGATTCATATGCCGACCATGGCGGCGGCCTCCTGATTGTTGCGACGACGCCGCCGCATCCGGAGGGCCGGCCGGAGGGCGGCTGCCAGGTGCTGATCAGCTGTTACGGCCTCGGTGCCCGCCGGCTCGCCGAAATCCGGAAAGCCTGGGACGGCTGGCGCAGCAGCGCGCTGCCCGAAGCCGACCCGCTGGTGCTCGGCAGCACCGCGGGGCCGGTCGCCGAATAGACCACACCGCACCCCGCCGGACGGCCGGCGGGCGAACCCCGCTCATCCCTCGCCGCGGTGCTTGCGTTGGAAGCGCCGCCGGTTCTTCATGCGCACGGTGCGCTGGTGCATCAGGTACACCAGGCTGAGCCCTACCAGCGCACCGATAGCGGTCTGCAAAGCCCGGTCCACCATCAGCTCCTGAGGATCCGTGGGGGCAGCGAGCTCGGTCATGATCAGGGCCAGCGGCGTGATGAAGATCAGCGCGAGGGCATAGTGGCGCAGCACGAACATCTCGGCCGCGAACTGCAGCGCCACCACCATCAGCACCAGCACCCACGGCGCCGGGTGCGGGGCCAGCAGCACCCCGGCCACCGCCACGCCCGCAAAGGTGCCCAGGATGCGGTGCACGCCCTTGTTCACCCGCTGGACCAGGCTGGGACCGGCGATCGGGGCCACCGCGGCCACCATCGCCCAGTAGTTGTGCCCCAGACCCACCATGGTGGCGAGCGTCCCGGCCGCGAGCGCCGCGACGGCATTCGCGCCGGCCTCCACCGCGAATTCCCGCCAGTGTGCAGCGGTCAGTTCCTGTTTCGGCGGCGCGGCCATGGACGTCCGCCAGGACGGCACCAACCGGCTGCTGATCCCGATCAGCATGGCCAGCACCACGCTCACCAGTCCGGTCAGCATCGCCTGCCACAACGGCGCCGCCGGCGGAATCGAGCCGATGGCGGCATAACCGAAGGTGAAGAAGATGACCCCGGCCGGCCGCAACCGGAGGTAGTTGACTGCCAGGGAGCACGACCCGGCTACCACGGTGGTGCCGAACACGATCCCCCAGGGTCCGGCGTCGGACTGGGCAGTGAGCGCGCCAAGGAACATGACCATCAGGATCAGGACGCCAAACCAGCCTTGGTGCCGCAGCCTGGAGCCGTGTGCTTCGCCGCGGCCGTAGATCCCCGTGAAGGCGCCGAAGGCGGCGAATACCATCAGGTCAAACCGGCCAAACGCCAGCAGGGCAAGCAAGGGCAGGCCCACGCTGAGACCGCAACGCGTGGCAACAATATGGTCTTGGCGCGCCGGACCAACCCGGAAGAACTCGCGCACGTGCTGCTTCAGCATTTTGCCGCCCTTCGGTTGCCTACTGTAGCTACCTTGCTCCCGTCTTTCATTGGGCGCAGCCACGCACGCACCGCCCACGCACCCAGTGCCCCGGAGTCCGGCCGCCGCCCCGGTAAGGCAAAATGGTGGGGTGCCCCAGTCTGATTTTTCCTTTCGCGTCGGCAGCCGCCTGTCCGACACCGCCAGCCCCGCCCCCGCCCAGGTAGAAGACAACGGGGGCGCGTTCCAGGGCCGGACCGGAACCATCACCACGCCGCACGGAGAGATACAGACCCCCGCCTTCATCGCCGTCGGCACCAAGGCCACGGTCAAGGCCGTCCTCCCCGAGTCGATGAAGGAGCTCGGCGCGCAGGCCCTGCTGGCCAACGCGTACCACCTGTACCTGCAGCCCGGGGCGGCGGTGCTCGATGCGGCCGGCGGGCTGGGCAGGTTCATGAATTGGGACGGGCCCACCTTCACCGATTCCGGCGGCTTCCAGGTGATGAGTTTGGGCTCCGGCTTTAAGAAGGTCATCAGCATGGACGCGGCCGCGGCCGGCAGCGGCTCCGACGACCGGGTGGCACCCGGCAAGGAACGCCTGGCCCATGTGGACGACGACGGCGTCTGGTTCAAGTCCCATCTCAACGGCGACAGGCACCGCTTCACGCCGGAGATCTCCATGCAGGTGCAGCACCAGCTCGGGGCGGACATCATGTTCGCCTTCGACGAACTGACCACGCTGATGAACTCGCGCGGCTACCAGGAGGAGTCGCTGGAACGGACGCGGCGGTGGGCCGAGCGGTGCGTGACCGAGCACGAGCGGCTCACCGAGGAGCGCTCCCACCGGCCGTATCAGGCACTCTTCGGCGTTATTCAGGGCGCCCAGTACGAAGACCTGCGCCGCAAGGCCTGCCGCGACCTCGGAGCGATGAACTTCGACGGCTTCGGCATCGGCGGCGCGCTGGAGAAGGAGAACCTGGGCACCATCGTGCGCTGGTGCACCGAGGAGCTGCCCGAGGACAAGCCCCGCCACCTGCTGGGCATTTCGGAACCCGACGACATCTTCACGGCGATCGAGAACGGCGCCGACACCTTCGACTGTGTCTCCCCCACCCGGGTGGCGCGCAACTCCGCGTTCTACACGCCTGACGGCCGCAAGAACCTGTCCAACCGCCGGTTCAAAATGGACTTCGCCCCCTTGGTGGACGGCTGCGACTGCTACACCTGCGCAAACTACACGCGCGCCTATATCCACCACCTGTACAAGGCAAACGAGATGGTCAGCCACACGCTGATCTCCATCCACAATGAGCGCTTCACCGTAAAACTGGTCGACGACGCGCGGCTGGCCATCGACGACGGTTCCTTCTTTGACTTCAAGGCCGAGGTGCTCGGCCGCTACTACGCCTGATCTACCGGCGCGGCCCGGAACAGGGTTTCGGCAGGCCGGAGGCGGGTCAAGGTCCGGGCAGGCGGAAGGCCGCCGTCGTTTCCGTGAGAACGACGGCGGCCTTCCGTGTCTTGGTGCGGGCCGGGTATCAGGCGGCCAGCGCCACGTCGGAGAGCTCGGTGGCCGGAGCCAGAATGCTCAGCCAACAGTCGGACTGCCCGGGGTCGGCATGTGCGGGCAGCGCTCCGGCCTCCGCACATCCTTGCAGGTCTGCCAGGACTGCCCCGTCCACGGAGGCATTCTGCAGGTCAATGGTTATCTGAAGTCCTGACGCCAGCGAGTTTGCCCGCCTGGCCAGAGAGTAGACGGCCAAAACGTTCCGCTCGTCGACGCGCCCGCGTACCTCGATGTGCGCGGCCGAGCACTCCAGGTCGACCCGGACCGTGACCTTGAGTTTGCCACTCATCGGGCCGCTGCCTTCGGCGCAGCGGAACTTCGGGCCGTTGCCTTCGGCGCGGTGGAATTCCGGGCCACACCGGAGGACACCCGGCGCCGGCGACGACCCGCCCCGGCCTTGCTCTCCAAGGCCCACGACTTATGGAAGCGGCTGCGCTGTTCCTGCGGTACCAGCCGGAGGAACACAGGATGGTTAAAGACCTGCTGCCGGGCTTCCTGGCAGAACGGCAATACGCGCAGGCGGCGGCGGTGGGCTTCAACCAATGCCCGGCGCACCAATTCGTCGGCCAGGCCAAGCCCGCGGTGCAAACGGTCTTCGTCAATCTGGAGGAGCCACATCTCACCGTCTTGGATCTTGTACTGCAGCGACGCCGCTACTTCTCCGTCTACATAGGCGTCGAAGCGTGATGCGTCGTAGTTGTTGCGTATGACCTGCATGCCTCTCCTCACTTAGCGTCTCCAACCGGAGGGCGCGGGCGTGACCCGACCGGACCCCTGGCTGGGAACCTCGGTCCGGCGGTGCCGGACCAAACGGTAATCATGCTTACGATGTAAGCAAAGCATGCTTATTATCAATCTGCAAAACGGCGCAGCTAAATTCCCTTACTACGGACGCAATAACGTACGACGGCGGAAGCGCCGCCGCGGCACGGCGTGGATCGTATCCGCGATCAGGAAAGCTGGCTGTCCAGGCGCTCGAGCAGCCAGTCCAGCGAGGCCTCGAATTCCTGCTTGGCGCGGTCCTGGGACAGCAGGCCCTGCAGTTTCTGCAGCAGCGGATAGTCGGTCAGGTCAGTTTGGCCGGGCGGCGGTGGCGTGCCCTCCTCGACCGGCCCTATATCGGCACCGAGCGCAGCCACCTCCAGTAGCAAGTGGCCGATAAGGAAACTGCTGAAGGCCCGGTAGGCCTCCACGGCCTGTTCGTTGCTGAAACCCGCGCCGGTCATGGCCTTGAGAAACGACTCCACCCACTTCAGGCTGCGCAAGGGCGGCTGTACCCAGGGAGCCTCAGTGGGGCGTGTGGCAATCAGCGGGAAAACCTCCGGATGCTTAACGGCAAGCCGCCGCAGCCCATGAGCCAACCGCAGCAGGTAGTCCTGCCACCCGTGGCGGGGTTCCACATACACTTCCGGGTCGCTGTACAGCTCATCTACCACTATCTCCACGATGCCATCGAGCAGATGCTCCCGCGACGGCACGTAGCGATAGAGCGACATGGCCTCAACATCCAACTCCGCCCCGAGGCGCCGCATGCTCAATTGACGGACCCCGTGCTGTTCGATGAAGGCTGCCCCAGCCTCCAGGATCCGCTGTCGATCGAGGCGCTGCCTGTCGTGGCCGCCGTGGGCCGCATCAGCCGCCGAAGATGTTTCGGGTTCGACCATTGACCGCTCCCTCCTGCATTCGCGCCCCAGCCTACGCGCCGGGCTTCGCCCTGTCCTCCCGCCCGTCGGCCGGAGCCCCCTCGGCAGCCGGTTAATCCGGTACCAAAAGTACGTGATTTTCCGCGGTAACCCGCGGTTTTGCCGCCGTTGGCGAAAGTATGAAAAGTTTTGGGCAGAAGACGCCACAAAATCGGCGGCGGGGCTCGATTTCCCCAGGGCTTACATTGTAAGCTGGGGCTTCCGGGCCCCGGACTCCGCACCACCGATGCCGACATGCCCTTCGGGCGGGATTCATCCCTCGGCGAGATAGGAAGTAGAGCAATGGATGAGCACTTGAAGCAGGTCTGGACCGCCTCCGCGGCTGTAGAAACGCTGCAGGGCGAAATGGACCAGGCGGAGACGATCCTGGACTCTGCAATTGACGAAGCGCTCAAGGCCGGGGCCGCCCCGGAGGAGATCAGCGGGGCAGCGAACCTGTCGCCGACGGAGCTCAGTGAACGCGTCCCGGCGCTCGCCGCCGAGGATCAGCCGGCGGACGAAGAAGGCGCCGCGCTGTAGGACGGTTCGCGCTTCTTCACCCGCCCGATGACGGCGGTCGTGACAGGAACGAAGAGGAATTCCACCGCGGTCTTGTAGACGAAGCCGACGACCACGTAGTTAATGAACGTGGGGACATCGCCGATGCCGATCACCGAGGCCGCGATGGAACAGAAAATGAGCGTGTCCGCGAACTCGCCCACACCTGTCGAACCCATCAGTCGCGCCCACAACCGGCGTTCGCCCCAGCGCTCCTTCATGCGCACCAGCACCCAGGAATTCAGCGTCTGCCCCACGAGGAAGCCCAGGAGGCTGGCCAGCACGATCAGAGGCACCGGGCCGAGCGCACCCTCAAGTGCCTCTTGTTTCATCTGCCCGAACTCGTCGTCAAAGCCCGGCAGCGCGATGATCACCCAGTAGCACAGCGAGGCGAAGACCGACAGCGCGAAGGTGGTGAGGATGGCTTTCCGCGCCACCTTGAAGCCGTAGACCTCGCTGATCACGTCGCCCAGAATGTACGCCAGCGGGAACAGGAAAAATCCGCCGTCGGTGATGATCGGGCCCAGGGCCACGCCCTTGGAGGCGCCGATGTTGGACAGGATCAGGACCACCGCCATTACGGCAAGCATGACGCCGAAGTAGGGGCTGCCGATCGAGGCAAAGCGGGCAGGCGTGCGGGATTTCAGTTCAGTCATCAGTGGTGTTCACCCTCGTAGTAGTGGTTCGCGCAACGTTTCGCACCTCACGGTGACCTGAAGAAACGTCCGCTGTATTAGCACTAGGGGTCCGTCTGCCACCCGGACCGCCTACCATTCTCCCATGCGCGCGGGGCTGCGCGCTCCGGCACCTGCGATGCCCGACTGCTTCACGGCGCCGCCGTCCTATTCTGGCTGTATGAGTGAGGAGCCCGAACCCGACGACTTCGAGGACGACAACCCGCGCCACCGGGTGACGTTCGGGTTCGGGGCCTTCGTGGTCGGATTCCTCGTGGCCGTCTCCGTATTCGCGCTGGGCGCCCTGCTGCTCACCCTGGCCGGCGGCCCGCTTAGCTGGCACCAATTCGCGTCGGCCGCGCTCCTGGCGCTGGTCGTCGGGTTGTACGCCGGCGGCATCGGGCTGGTCATCGGCGCACCCATCGCCTTCGTGCTGGGCATGTTGCTCCGGCCGGTGGCTAACCAATGGCTGCACGTGCTCGCGTTCTTCGCGGTCATGACGGCTGCTTCGTTCCTGATCCTGGTTTCGCTCTCCAGCGGCGACCCGCTCGGCACGCTGGAACTGGCAGCGCTGATCGGGCTGGCCGCGGCAATCGGCCGGTTCAGCGTATGGCGGATGGTGGACATCCGCTGAGCCGACGTGCGCTTGAGGGCGGCAGCCGGCTCAGCTGATGGCCACCGCACACTCGCCGGCGGTGGGGGCACTGCCGTCGTCGTCATTAGGAGGCTGAGGGTGTGTCAGTGGAAAATAGCCGCATGTCTGTTTCCATCACCGAAACCAACCGGCCCGCCATCACGCTGACCATCGCCGGCTCCGAAGCCACCGGTGGCGCGGGAGCCCAGGCCGACCTGAAGACCTTCCAGGCTTTGGGCACCTACGGCATCACCGCCCTGACCTGCATCGTGTCCTTCAATCCCCAGGACAACTGGAACCACCGCTTCGTCCCGGTGGACGCGGGCGTCATCGCGGATCAGCTGGAGGCGATCCAAACCTGCTATGAAGGTTCGCTGAAGACGGTCAAGCTGGGCATGCTGGGCTCGCCCGCGACCATCGACACGGTCGCGGCGGCGCTGCAGAACCAGGAATGGGACAACATCGTGCTGGACCCGGTACTGATCTGCAAGGGGCAGGAACCCGGTCACGCGCTGGACACGGACCAGGCGCTCAAGGCCCAGGTGTTGCCGCTGGCCACCTTCGTCACCCCGAACCACTTCGAGGCCGAATCCCTCTCCGGGATCACGATCAACGACGTCGAGGACCTGAAACGGGCCGCCAAGATCATCCATGAGGCCTCCGGCGCCGCGGTGCTGGCCAAGGGCGGCGTGCGCCTGGCCGGCCCGGACGCGGTGGACGTCTTTTACGACGGCGAAACCCTCGAAGTGCTCTCCGCGCCGAAGGTCGGCGAAGTGGCCGTCTCCGGTGCCGGCTGCTCGCTGGCCGCCGCGGTGACCGCCGAACTGGCCAAGGGCGCCACCCCGCTGCAGGCGGCCAAGACCGCCAAGCACTTCGTCACCGAGGGCATCAAGGCGCGGGTTTCCTCCCACGCCCCGTTCGACGCACTCTGGCAGGGCGGCGCCGCGCTGTCCTGACCGGCCGGCGACGCCGTGGCGCCCTGTCCGGCGGGGCGCGCGCTGTCATGACCGGCAGGAACTGTGCTGTCCTGGCTGTCCTTCCGGTGGCGGCCCTCGCCCGCCACCCTTAAACGCCGACGGCGGCGCCCTCCCCCGGGAAGCTAGCGAGCCCCCGGTGGGTGGGCACCGCCGTCGTCAGCGGTTTGACGGGATCAGACCGTCTGCACGGCGATTTCCGCGTCCAGGCGGGGCAGCCGCGGGAACCAGGGGTTCTCGCCGGGGGTGCCGATGTTGACCACCATGAACGTGCGGTGGGAGGTTCCGGCGTTGAAGTCCTCGTCGATGCCGGCGGCGTCGAACGCGCCCATCGGGCCGGCGTGCAGGCCCACGGCGCGGACGGCCATGATGAAGTAACCGGCCTGCAGCCACGCGTTGTTCTTGGCGACCTCGGCGCGCATTTCGGCGTTGTCGTCGAACATTGCCTTGCGCTCGGGAGCGTGCGGGAAGAACGTCTCGAAGTGCTCGTGCCAGTCGGCGTCGTAGCTGAGCACGGCGACCATCGGAGCCGTCAGCGTCTTGGCGCGGTTGCCCTCCGCCATGCGGGCGCCCAGCTTCTCGCGGGCCTCGGCGGACCGGACCCAGGTGATGCGCAGCGGCTGGTTGTTCATCATGGTCGGGCCCATCTTGGCCAGCTCATAGATGGCGGCGAGCTGCTCGTCCGAGACCGGCTCGGCGGAGAAGGTGTTCGCGGTGCGGGCTTCCAGGAACAGCTGGTTCGCGGCCTCGCGGTCCACGGCCAGTTCGTTCTCGAGGCTGACGTCAACGGTTTCGACGCTCATGTGACTCCTTAGTTGCGGGATGGGTCTACAGGGTTGAACACCGCCCCTCCATGCCGGAATTTCCTGCGGGCCTGTGAGGTTCGTTACGCGGCCCTCTGCATAGGCAAGGCTTGCAACCCGCCGCTAGGGTGGAGCGAAAACAGGAAGGCGGCATTCGTTGGTTAAGACCATGCAGGCCATGACCTACTCGCGGTACGGCGGGCCGGAGGTCCTGGAGCAGTCGGAGGTTCGGCGGCCAAAGGTGGCACCGGGTGCGGTGCTCATCCGGGTCAAAGCGGCCAGCGTGAACCCGGTGGACTGGAAAGTGATGGCCGGCGGACTGGACGCGATGCTGGACGTGCACTTCCCGGTGATTCCCGGCTGGGACGTGGCCGGAGTCGTCGAGGAGGTGGGACCGGATACCCCCGAATACGCTCCCGGCGACGAAGTCTACGCCTACGGCCGCCGGGACACCGTGAGCGGCGGAACCTACGCGGAGTTCGTGGCGCTGCCGGTATCCATGGTGGCGCGCAAGCCGAAATCGCTGGGCTGGGAGCAGGCCGCCGGGCTGCCGCTCACCGGCATGACAGCACAGCGGACCCTGGACGCCTTGGCCCCGTCAACCGGCGAGACAATCCTGATCCACAACGGGTCCGGCGGCGTCGGTCGAATCGCCATCCAGCTCGCCACCGAACGCGGCCTCCGGGTCATCGCCACCGCCTCCAAGCAACACCACCAACGGCTGCGGGAGTTCGGCGCGGAACCGGTGGAATACGGCGACGGGCTGGTGCACCGCGTGCGCGGGCTCGCTCCGCAGGGCGCGGACGCCGTGGCGGACTTCGCGGGAGGGGTTCTGGAGGAAACCTTGGCCGTGCTGCGCAATGGCGGCCGGCACGCGTCGATCGCCGATCCGACCGCAGGCAAGCACGGCGGCCACTACATCTGGGTACGCCCGGACGCTGCCGAACTCGCGCGGCTGAGCGAGCTGGCCGACGCGGGCAAGCTCACCGTGGACATCGACCGCACGTTTTCGATGGATCAGGCCGCGGACGCGATGCGCTACAGCCAGGAGGGCCACGCGTCCGGCAAGATCGTGCTGACGCCGTTTGCGGGACACGCCGGCTAGGACGTGGCCGGATAGGACGTCTGATAGGGCAAGGCCGGAAGGCGGCAGGTGGGTCAGGATGGCGGAGCAGTTTGCGACGATCGACGATTACATCGCGTCGTTCCCCGAGGACGTCAGGATCATCCTGCAGGAAATCCGGCAGACCATCCACAGCGCGGTCCCGGGGGCTGAAGAGAAGATCAGCTACGCCATACCGACCATCATGTTTGAGGGACACTATCTGGTCTATTTCGCCGGCTGGAAACACCACGTCTCGCTCTACCCCGTACCGGAAGCCGATGCGGCGCTGCAGCACGACATGGAACCGTACCTGGCGGCCAAGGGAACCCTGAAGTTTCCGCTGGGAAGGCCCGTTCCGTACGACCTGATCACCCGGGTGGCCAAGGCTTTGGCCCGGCAGCGCGGCCACGACGCAACCGACGCCTAGTTCCCCCCGGACGGCCCGGACCCCTCACGACGACGAGCCCGCCCCCAGCGGTCAAGCTGTGGGCGGGCCGGTTACGACGACGGGAACACCCTTACGACAGCCGGCCCGCCCCCAGCCGTTGAAGCTGCGGGCGGGCCCGGTGGCGCAGGCTGCGCTGGTCAGTCCTTCTGCGACGCCCGTCCCTTCGGCGCCAGCTCGGCCAGCAGTTCCTTGAGCCGCGCGTCGGTCAGGTACGTCATGCCGGTGAGCACGTCGGTGATCCGGCGCCGGTCCTCCGGCTTGAACCGCGTGCTGTCCAGCATGTCGGAGACCCACAGCCCGTCCATCGCCAGCCGGACGATGATCCCGATGATGCCCACGGGCTCGCGCGGGTCAAGATCCTGCCGGTCCAGCCGCTGGTTAAGGTAGACCAGCGACTCGGCCAGGTTCGGCTGCCGTATTGCCGTCGACAGCAACGCCGTCTGGTTGCGGTCGTTGTTGGCCCTGGCGTCGGAAAACGCCGCGATGTAGGCGCGCTCCTCGGCGCCCAGCGGCTCCGGATCGGCGTCGGCCCGCTCGCCCAGCTCGTGCACCAATTCCATGATGATCGCTTCGACGTCGCGCTCGACCTCGTCGATCGGCGCCCCAGGTTCGAACATGTTGCCCTCCCGTAGTTCCCCGGCGGGTTTGCCGCCTTGGCCAGTCTATCCACGGCGGTGCGGTGCCGCCGCGCCTCGGCATGGCGCGCCGAGCCCGCCCGGCTCCGCCCATATCGTAGTCAACTATTACGACGCCGGCGCCCGTCTTACGTGCCGCGCGTCACCCTTCTCCGGCCGCGGATAGTCTGTACGGGCAACTAATCGAACCCCCCGGAAAGGAGCAGCGTGGCCACCACCAGCGCCATCCGGCCGCGGGCAGACGCGGCATGGATCGTCGTCGTCCTGGCGGGCGTCACGGCCGCGATGCACATCTGGAAGCTGCCGTCGGCCATTCCCGTGATCCGTGACGAGCTCGGCATGTCCCTGGTGCAGGCCGGAGTGCTGCTGGGCGTGGTGCAGGTGGCCGGCATGGTCGGTGGCTTGGCGGTTTCCCTGCTGGCGGAAATGATCGGCGCACGCCGCTGCCTGCTGGCCGGCCTCTGGCTGCTCATCATCGGATCGGTCATCGGGGGGTTCGCCGACTCGGCCGCCGTGCTGATGGCCTGCCGCGCACTTGAAGGGGCGGGCTTCCTGCTGACCACGGTGGTGGCGCCAGGGCTCATCCGGGCGAACACGCCCGGGGTCCGCGTCAACCTGGCGGTCGGCTTCTGGAGCGCGTACCAGGGCTTCGCGACCTTCGCCGGGCTGGTGGCCAGCGCGCTCATCCTGCAGGCCACCAGCTGGCACACGTGGTGGTGGATCATGGCCGCCCTGACGCTCATTCCGATCCCGCTGGTGCTGAAGTTCGTGCCGCAGGACCCGCGGCACGACGGTTCCGGCCTGCCCGCGGCCACCCGTCGAATCGGCCGCACCGTCCGGTCCCCCAAGCCGTGGATCGCCGGCGTGGTGTTCGCCTGCTACACCGTCCAGTGGATGGCCGTGGTCGGTTTCCTGCCTACCATCTATGAGCAGAACGGGGTCACCGGGATCTGGCCGGGCATCCTGTCCGCGGTGGTCGGCGGCCTGAACGCGCTGGGGGCCATCGGCGCCGCTCCCCTGCTGCAGCGCGGCGTCCCCCCGCGGCTGCTGATGATCCCCACCTTCATCCTGATGGGCACCACGACGGTGCTCACCTTCGGCATCGACTGGACCGTTGCGCCGGGCGGCATGGCCTTCCAGTTCGCCTGCGTGTCGCTGTTTTCCATGGTGGGCTCGGTGATCCCGTCTACGCTCACCCGCATGGCAGTGGACCTGGCGCCGGCGGACGGGTCCCCGCCGGCCGCCATGGGGTTGATGCAGCAGATCTTCAACGTCGGCAACTTCACCGGCCCGGCCCTGATCGCCTGGCTGGCCACGGTTACCGGCGGCTGGCAGTCCACCTGGTGGATGACCTGCACGTTCGCGGCCCTTGGCATTGGCCTGAGCGTGTACTTGAGCGAGAAACGCCTGGGGCTTAGCTTCGCCCACCGGTAGGTCCGGGCGGGGCGGGGCCGGGTCTCCGGTGTGTTCGCTCCCATGTCTCGGACTAACTGCCCATCTTTGGCTACCCCTAAAGCGCGCTGACTAGGCGAAACGTCGGGAGCCGCCGCCAAGACGTGGGAGCGAAAAGCACCGCCACCGGGAACTCCCGCGAAGCTCCCGTCGCACCGCCCCGGCCGCTCCCGCGAAGCTCCCGCCGCACCGCCACGGGCACTCCTCCGCGAAGCCCGGCCGCGTCGTCGTCGGACTCTTGCCCTCGCCGCGGCCGAGGAGGAAGCTGGAATCACGGCAAGCGGCCTCCCCCTTTTCCCCAGGAGTGATCAGTGATGACCGATGCGGCCCAGTCCCCGGACCAGCCCCTGACCAACCGCCAGGGCCACAAGGTCTACGACAACCAGAACACGCGAACCATCGGCGCCCGCGGCCCGGCAACCCTGGAGAACTACCAGTTCCTGGAGAAGATGAGCCACTTCGACCGCGAGCGAGTGCCCGAACGCGTGGTGCATGCGCGCGGCACCACGGCCTTCGGCTACTTCGAGGCCTACGGCAAGTGGGGGGACGAGCCGATCGGCAGGTTCACCCGCGCCAAGCTGTTCCAGGAAGCGGGCAAGCGCACCGACCTCGCCATCCGTTTCTCCACCGTGGCCGGCGGCCGTGATTCCTCCGAGGTGGCCCGCGACCCGCGCGGATTTGCCGTGAAGCTCTATACCGAGGACGGCAACTGGGACATGGTCGGCAACAACCTGGGCGTGTTCTTCATCCGCGACGCGATCAAGTTCCCCGACTTCATCCACTCGCAGAAGCCGGACCCGGTAACGTTCGAGGCGTCGGTGCCGAACCGGGCGATGGACTTCTTCAGCCAGTCCCCCGAATCCATGCACATGGTCATGCTGGTTTTCAGCCCGCGCGGCGTCCCCGCCGACTACCGGCATATGCAGGGCTTCGGCGTGAACACCTACAAGTGGGTCAACGCCGCCGGCGAGACGGTGCTCGTGAAGTACCACTGGATGCCCAAGCAGGGCGTGAAGTCGCTGACCGCCGAGGACGCCGCGAACGTGCAGGCGCAGACCCTCGGGTCACACACCAAGGACCTCTACGACGCCATCGAAGCCGGCAACTACCCCGAGTGGGAGCTGGTGGTGCAGATGATGTCCGACGACGAGCATCCCGAGCTCGACTTCGACCCGCTGGACGATACCAAGGTCTGGCCGGAGGAGCAGTTCCCTCCCCGACCGGTCGGCCGGATGGTGCTGGATCGCACCGCCAAGAACTTCTTCGCCGAGAGCGAGCAGATCGCGTTCGGCACCGGCGTGCTGGTGGACGGCCTCGACTTCTCCGACGACAAGATGCTGGTGGGCCGCACGTTCTCCTACAGCGACACCCAGCGTCACCGGGTGGGCCCGAACTACCTGCAGCTGCCGGTCAACAGCCCGAAGGTGCCGGTGGCCACCAACCAGCGGGACGGCCAGTTGACGCACTTTGTGGACACCGCGCCGGGCCAGAACCCGCACGTTAACTACGAGCCGACTATCACCGGCGGGCTGCAGGAGGCGGCGAAGGATTCCGGTTACCACCACGCCGTCGGTCCCGAGATCGGCGGCCGGCTGACTAGGGAACGGATTGAGCGGACCAACGACTACCTGCAGGCCGGCCAGCGGTTCTACCTGCAAGAGGACTGGGAGCGCGAGGACCTGATCACCAACCTGACCAACGCGCTGGCGCAGTGCGACCGGCCGATCCAGGAGCGCATGCTCTGGCACCTCTACATGATCGCGGACGAGCTCGGCCAGGGCGTGGGCCGCGGCATCGGCATCTCGCTGGACGAGGTGAGGGACCTTGGGCCCCTGGCCAGCCAGAACCTTTCCGAAGCGGAGCAGCAGTGGATGGCCAACCTCGGCAAGAACGGGCCGCGTGACGTTTCGGGGCTAACCATGACGCACTGCGTGCCCAACGAACGCGTCAAAGTGGAGCGGTAGCGTCACCGCGCGACCTGCACGTTTAAGCTGCGGATGACCTGCGGAGATACCCGGCCCTCGGCCGAATCCTGCACGGATTCCGGCGGCCGGCCGCCCCGCCGGCCCTCGCCAAGCCGTGGCATCCGCGGTAGCGTCTGTCCATGCGAGTCGCGGTGGTCGGAGCCAGCGGGAACGTCGGTACAGCAGTGCTGCGCCGGCTGCAGAAGGCGCGGGGCGAACGCGCGGACGACGTGGAGATCGTCGGCATCGCGCGGCGGCTGCCCGATGCCACGACGGAACCGTACGACGGCGTCACGTGGGTTTCGCTGGACATCGCCTCCCGCGATGCCCGGGAAAGGTTGACGCAGGCGTTTAAGGGATGCGACGCCGTCGTCCATCTCGCGTGGCTGCTGCAACCGAACCACGATGAAGAGCAGTTGCGCCGGGTGAACGTGGACGGCACCGCGAACATGCTCGCCGCTGCCACCAACGCCGGCGTCGGGCAGGTGGTTTGCGCCTCGTCGGTCGGCGCGTACAGCCCCGGACCGAAGCACTCCCGTGTCCGCGAGGATTGGCCGGCCAGAGGCATCGCCAGCTCGCACTACAGCCGGTTCAAGGGCCAGCAGGAAGCGCTGTTGGACGAGTTCGCCGACGATCACCCGGAAATCAAGGTGGCGCGGCTGCGGCCCGGCCTGATTTTCCAAGCCGAGGCCGGCAGCCAGATCGGCCGCTACTTTGTGGGCCGGTGGATCCCCAAGTTCTTCGTCAACCGGCTACGGCTGCCGCTGTTCCCGTTCCCCGAGGAGTTCATCTTCCAGGCGTTGCATGCCAACGACGTGGCGGACGCCTACTGGCGGGTGCTGGACCAGGGCGCGAGGGGTGCCTTCAACGTGGCGGCCGAACCGGTGGTAACGCCCGGACTCGTCGCCTCCCTGTTCGGTGCCCGGCGCTGGCTGCCCGTTCCCGTGCCGCTGGTGCGGCAGTTGGTCGGCGCCGCGTGGTCCCTTCGGCTGCTGGCCAGCGACCCCGGCTGGGTGGACATGGCCCGCTACGCTCCGGTCATGGACACCAGCCGGGTCAGGGACGAACTCGGCTGGATACCGCAGGTGGATTCGTTGTCGGCGATCCGTGAAGTCCTGGCGGGAATGGCCGGGGCCGGAGGGGTCACGGAATCCCCCGCGATGCGCCCGCGCAGCCGCTTGACCCGTGCGAAGCCGGAGACCGGCGCGTAGTGTGGCCCCATGGGAAGCCGCGCGAAGAGCGCAGCTGCCCGGTCTGATCCCACAGGACGACCCGCTCGAGAAGGAGGACCTGATGAATCCGAACGAGGAGCGGCGCCCGGAACACCCGGACGACGCGAATGACGACACTCTGACTCCCGCCGACGCAGGCGGCATCGACAAGGAAGTCAACGAGGCCCACATCCCGGTCCACGGTGACGAGAAACTCGCCGACGACTTGGTCAAGAAGGCCTACGGTGACAAGGACCAGGACGGCCGCGGGGACGCGCCCAACGCGCCTTTCCCCGGCTGACTGGCACCGCCCGCACCTCCACCTAGCACCGCCCATCAACCGTCTACAGACAGGAGCACGCTGTGAAAGGGAAACTCACATTCGGCGCCGGCATCGCCCTCGGATTCGTCCTGGGTTCGAAATCCGGAAGGTCCGCCTACGATTCCTTGAAGGCCAAGAGCCAGGAGTTCTGGCAGAACCCAGCGGTCCAGGAAAAAGTGCACGAAGCCACGGACCTGGTCAAGGAAAAGGCACCAGGCGTCGCCGACCGTGTTACCGAAGCGGCCAAGAAGGCAGGGTCCGCGGCGACCTCCAAGCTGCCCGGCAACCACGGTTCGGGTAAGGACGACGGAGGCACCACTGGCCCCACGACCACCGCCGGCGGCACCACGGGCACCACCACCCTCGGCGACACCACCATGTCGGATCCGGCGCAGAACGATGAACTCGGGCAGAGCTGGACGGGCGAGGGAGGCACCATGCCTGACGGCCCCGCCACCCTCAACAGGGACGACGACCTGCGCCCGCCCGGAGTTTAACCCGCCCGGGATTCTGGCGGGCCGGGCCCCTCGCCGGGGCTCCGCCTGCATTAACGGCAGAGGGAAGGACTGGCATGACGGAGAACGACACCGGCCAGGTCAAAGGTCCGCGGGACCAGTCGGGCACCGCGGCAGATCCGCCGGATGCTCAGGAGCAGCAGGCGGCCGATTCCGCCCCCGAGCCCGAGGGCAAGGAGGGCATGAACATCGCGCCCGGGCCGGCTGAAGAGAAGGACCAGGAAACGCCGGACGACCGCGGGCTCACCACCGACACGAGCCCGAGCGACTGATCCACCGCGGGCACGGCAGCGGCCGTCGAGATACGGCCGCTGCCGTGCCACTGTTCGGCCGCTGCCGTGCCCGTTGCGCCGCTGCGACGCGACCCGGTGCACAGCCGGTTAATCCGCCTTGACCACCGGCAGGTCGCTCCACTCGGTGGTGTAGCGTGGCGAGGAAAATTCGCGTTTCATTGACCACGCCGCGGGGGCCGCCAGCCCGCCCTGACCGAGGCCGATCGAGGCTTCGCCGAACTTGGTACGCACCGCGCCCAGCAGGTCGCCGATGTGCCGCTGTTCCAAATCGCTGACGAAGGGGTCGAAGGTTTGCTGGCCGGCCGCGGGCTCCAGCCCCGACAGCAGGACCCCTGCCCGGACATAGTGGGCGCCCGGAGTCAGGCAGCCGCGCATGGCGGCCACGGCAGCCTTGGTCAGCTGGATCGGATCCTGGGTGGGCGTCGCCAGGTTGACGCTGGCCGCGGGAAACGATGCCTCGCCGCCGGCGAACCTGCTGGTCCCCGCAGTCACCGTCAGCACCGAGGCGCGCAGTCCCTCGGCCGCCATCCGGGCCGCCCCGCGTTGGGCATAGACCGCCATCACCTGGTCCATCTGCTCGAGGGTGGTCACCGGCGTGGAGAAACTGCGCGAGAACATGATCTGCTGCTTGTCGGCCCGCTCCTCCGCGTGCGGGATGCAGGGCGTCCCGTTCAGCTCCAGCACGGTTCGCTGCAGCACCACGGAGAACTTTTTGCGGATTGCCTGCGGGTCGGCGGCCTTGAGGTCTGCGATCGACTCGATCCCGAGGGCGTTCAGCCGTTTCCCCGTCCGTCCGCCCACGCCCCACAGCCCGGTGACCGGGACGCGTGACTGGATCCAGGCGATGTCGGAAGCGGGCATCGAGCCCAGCGAGCACACTCCGGCCATCTGGGGATTCCGTTTGGCAACGTGGTTGGCGAACTTCGCCAGCGTCTTGGTCTGCGCCACGCCGACGCTGACCGGCACGCCCACCTGCCGGATCACTGCGGCACGGATTCGGCCGGCAGTCTCCAGCAACTGGGCCTCGTCGCCGGGCAGGCCCAGGAACGACTCGTCGATCGAATAGACCTCCTGCCAGGCCCCGAACCGGCCGAGCACTTCCATCACCCGGGCGCTTAGGTCCCCGTACAGCTCGTAGTTGCTGGACCGCGCGACCAGCCCCCAGGCCTTGGCCCGCGGCGCCACCTGGAACCACGGCGTCCCGGTCTTCAGCCCCAGCTGTTTGGCCTCCTCGGAGCGCGCCACCACGCAGCCGTCATTGTTGGAGAGCACGACGACGGGCCGTCCCTCGAGGGACGGATCGAAGACCCGCTCGCAGGAGACGTAGAAATTGTTGACGTCCACCAGCGCGATCCGTTCGCCGGGCCGGCCGGAGGTCGCTCCGCCGGAGCCCGACGGCTGGCCGGAGGCCGCCCCGCCTGCCCCGGGCACGGGGGCGCTAGACATGGTGCAGGCAACGGGTGGCGACGCCCCAGATGCTCAGGTCGGCGAGTTCGCCCACCTCGGTGGGAACGCCGCCGTCGTCCGCCTGCAAGCGCACGCCGTCCGCGGTGAGATGCAGGCGCCGGACCACCAGTTCCCCGTCCAGCACCGCGACCACTACCGAACCGTCGCGCGGGGTCAAAGAGCGATCCACGATCAGCTCATCGCCATCACTGATCCCGGCCGCGGCCATCGAGTTTCCGGCCACCCGCATCACAAAGGTGCTGGTGCGGTCACGGATCAGGTGCCGGTTCAGATCGATGCCGCCGTGGAAGTAGTCCCTGGCCGGCGACGGGAAACCGCGCGCCTCCTCGGGCGCTCCGCTGCCCATCTCCGGGCCCGCCGACGCATCCGACGGCTGCTCTACACCGAACATCCCGACCCCCGTCTTCGAACAAAGCTTCGAATCCAACAGTAGCACCGGCCTGCCGCGGCCTACATATGAGCCAGCTGCACTCAAGTTCGGGTAGCTTCTGGAATAATCCTGCCGTAGAGGCGTTAACATGAGTCGAAGGCACTCACGTTCCACAGGAGGATTATCCATGCCACTGTTCTTCGGACCAGCTTCCGGCAACGGTTCATTCGACGAGTTCCTGGCCCGCTACCTGCAGGGCCAGCGGGCGGCCCAATCCCGCACGGTCGACCTCACCCGGCTGCTCAGCCGCCGCACCCATGAGGTGCTGGCGCAGGCAGCCCGGTTCGCCGCAGGCCTCGGCCACATCGAGGTGGACGGGCTGCACATCCTGCACGTCATGGTCGGCCAGGAGCCGGCCGCCAGCCAGATCAAGCTGACCGGCGCGGACCCGCAGACCATCGCGCGTTCCGCGGAGCAGGGCCTGCCGGAAAAGACCGGCCCGACCCGGGAAACGCCGTCGCTCACGCCGTCGGCGCAGCGTGCCCTGCTGGACGCGCACCAGGTGGCCCGCGCGTTCGGCTCCACCTACATCGACCCCGAGCACCTCTTCGCCGCCTTCGTGCTGAACCAGGAGACCCCCGCCGGCCAGATCCTGGCCGGCGCGGGCGTCACCCCGCAGGCACTGCAGCACGCGGCGGAGACAGCTGCGGCGCAGCCCGACGGCCCCACCCCTGCAACCGGCCCGCAACAGAGCACCGGCACCGGGTCGGAAACTCCCATGCTGGACCAGTTCGGCACCGACATGACGGCCCAGGCCCGGGAGAGCCGGCTGGACCCGGTGATCGGCCGCGCGGACGAAATTGCCCAAACCATCGAAATCCTCGCGCGCCGGACCAAGAACAACCCGGTGCTGATCGGCGAGGCCGGCGTGGGCAAGACCGCCATCGCCGAGGGGCTGGCGCAGGCCATCGTGGCCGGCGACGTCCCGGAACAGCTGCGCGGCAAGCGTGTGGTGTCGCTGGATCTGCCGGGCATGCTGGCCGGCACCCGCTACCGCGGCGACTTCGAGGAACGCCTGACCAAGACCCTGGACGAGATCAGCGCCGCGAGCAGCGAACTGATCGTGTTCATCGACGAACTGCATACCGTGATCGGTGCCGGCGGCGGCGGCGAGGGCGGCATGGACGCCGGCAACATCCTCAAGCCCCGGCTGGCCCGCGGCGAACTGCACCTGCTCGGCGCCACCACCCTTGGCGAGTACCGCAAGGTGGAGAAGGACCCTGCCCTGGAGCGGCGCTTCCAGCCCGTCATGGTCTCAGAACCCTCGATCGAGGACGCCGTCCGCATCCTGTCCGGCCTCAAGGACCGTTACGAAGAACACCACCAGGTGGCCTACACCGAGGCAGCGATCCGGGCCGCCGTCGAGATGTCCTCCCGCTACCTCACCGACCGGTTCCTGCCGGACAAGGCGATCGACCTGATCGACCAGGCCGGCGCGCGGCTGAGCCTGCGACGCGGCCCGCGCGTTGACGTGGAGGCCTTGCGCGGCCGGCTGGCCGAGCTGGAGTCGGCCAAAAACGCCGCCGTCGCCGAGGAACGCTACGAGGACGCCTCGAAGCTGCGCGACGAGATCGAAGAGCTGAAGGCCCGGCTGGAAGCCGCCTCCGCCCAGCAGTCGGCCCCGGGTGCCACGGAAGACCACGACGGCGGGGCCCGCCCCGGCGTCGCGTCTTCCGATGTGGTGGGCGAGGCCGAGATCGCCGAGATCATCTCCCGCGCCACCGGCATTCCGGCCGCCCGGCTGACCCAGGGCGACCGGCAGCGGCTGGCCCGGTTGGAGGAGGACCTGCACGCCCGGGTGATTGGCCAGGATGATGCGGTGACCGCTATCGCCAGGTCCGTGCGGCGCAACCGCACCGGCATGGGGGACGAGGGCCGGCCCGTCGGCAGCTTCCTGTTCCTGGGCCCGACCGGTGTGGGCAAAACCGAGCTGGCCAAGGCCCTGGCGGAGTCGCTGTTCGGTGACGAGGACGCCATGGTGCGCTTCGACATGAGCGAATACGGCGAGCGCCACACCGTCTCACGGCTGGTCGGCGCCCCTCCGGGCTACGTCGGCTACGGCGAGGCCGGCCAGCTGACCGAACGCGTCCGCCGGCGCCCGTACTCTGTGGTGCTGCTGGACGAGGTGGAGAAGGCCCACCCGGACGTGTTCAATCTCCTGCTGCAGGTCCTCGACGACGGACGCCTTACCGACGGGCAGGGCCGCACCGTGGACTTCCGCAACACCGTTGTGATCATGACCTCCAATCTCGGCTCGGAGTTCCTGGCCAGCAAGGGCGGAGCGCTGGGCTTCACCGCCAACGACGGGGTGGACGGCTTCGGAAGCGAGCAGGATCTGCGCGCCCGGGTGATGGGCCGGCTGCGCGAAACCATGCGGCCGGAGTTTTTGAACCGGATCGACGAGATCGTGCTGTTCCGCAAGCTGGATCAGGAGCAGCTGCGTTCCATCGTGCGGCTGCAGTTGCGCAAGACCGAAGCCCGGCTGGCGGCCCAGGGCATCGCGCTGGAGGTTGGCGAGGACGCCGTGGAATGGATCGCAGAGGCCGGCTACGAGCCCGAATACGGCGCCCGGCCCCTGCGCCGCGTGATCCAGCGCGAGCTGGATGACCGGATCGCGGACCTGCTGGTGGCCGAGGCCGTTGCAGACGGCGGGCGAATCCGCGTGGCCGCCGGCGACGACGGGCTGCGCGTCGCGGCAGACAGCATGTCCGCTGCGGCATAGCGGCGGCGACTGACGCCGGGCGCGGTTGATGTGCCCGCGCGCACCAATCGCAACCCCGGAGCGATGGCGGGGCACTCCACCGGAGTGGGGTGTCCCGCCGCTCCGGTTCAGGCCAACGACAATGCGGAATAAAGGCGGGGCCTCACGGGCCCTCCTGCCTGCAATCGCGTTCCAGGGGTTCCGGGCCCATGGCCTCGCCCGCGACCCGGTGGTTCAGGGCGAGGGCGCCTCGGCCCGCTCTGGTGTCTCTTCGCCAGTCCCGGAGCGGCCCTGCAGCGACGCCGCCAAGCCGCCGATAATGAGGTCGAGGCCGAAGTCGAACTCGTGGCTGAAGTCGTATCCGGGCTGCAGCACATGCTCCACGGCGAACTCCCGCAGGTGTGGATAGTCCTCGACGGTGAACATCTCCACCATCGGCCCGCCGACCTCCGCCAGACTGTCCGGCCCGTCGAAAGGCAACGATGCCTCCTGGAGAGCCGTCCCGTAAACGTACGCATCGAGCACCGCATAGGCGTGGGCCGCCAGCGGCAGCGAGAACCCGGCAGCCCGAAGAGTCCCCAGGGTCGCATCGTGGTGGCGCAGGTTTGCCGGTCCCGGCGCGGTGCGCGATTCCATCAAGGCTATGGCCCACGGGTGGCGGCGCAGCACGTCGCGGGCGGAGGCGGCACGCCGCTTCAACTCCGCCTTCCACTCCCGGCCCGGCACCGGCAGCTCTATCTCTTCGAAGACGGCGTCGACGATGCCGTCGAGGATCTCGTCCTTGTTCCGCACGTGGTGGTAGAGCGACATCGGTTTGGCGTCCAGTGCCTGAGCCAGTGAACGAATGGTCAGGCGGGCCAGCCCGCCGCCGTCGGCGATCTCCATCGCGGCGCGGAGCACCCGTTCCCTGCTGAGTGGCTCACGTTGCGCGGGGGCGCTGCCCGGTTTTTTGATCATTGTTCCCGCGACTATAGCATTCTCGTACTTTGTACGGTAGCTTCGTACGTTGTACGAAGTACTTGGGCTCCACGTCATCCACGTCCTCGAGAAGGAAGTCCCATGGAACCAACAGAATCCACCCCTTCGGCCGCGAACACGCAGCCGGTTCCCGGCAGCGGCTCCCCGGACCCCATAAGACCCACCATGCGCGCCATAGTGCAGACCCGGTACGGAATCACCGATGCCCTGCACCCCGAAGAGATCGCAGTACCGGAGGTCGGCGAAAGCCAGGTCCTCATCAAGGTCCGCGCCGCAGGCCTGGACCGCGGGACATGGCACATGGCCACCGGCCTGCCGTACCCGGTCCGCGCCGTCTCCGGGTGGAAGTCCCCGAAGAACCCGGTCCCCGGGCTTGACGTCGCGGGAACGGTAGCGGCGGTAGGCAGTGCCGTCACGAAATTTTCGATCGGAGACGAAGTCTTCGGTTTCGGCAAGGGTTCCTTCGCGGAATTTGCGGTGGCAGCGGAGTCGCTGCTGGCCCGAAAGCCGGCAGACCTGACTTTCGAGCAGGCAGCGGCCCTTCCGGTCTCCGGCGTGACAGCGCTGCAGGCGCTGCGGGACGCCGGCCGCGTACAGGCCGGGCACCGCGTACTCATCACGGGGGCCTCCGGCGGCGTCGGCACCTACGCCGTGCAGATAGCCACGGCCCTGGGCGCCACGGTCACCGGCGTCTGCAGCGCCGCCAAGGCGGAGCTGGTGCGGAGCCTCGGTGCCGGGAGCGTCATCGACTACGCCCGCGAAGACTTTGCGGTAGCAGGACACAAGTATGACGTGATCGTGGACATCGCCGGGAACCCGTCCCTGTCGCGCGTGCGCCGGGCTCTTGCAGCGGACGGCACGGCGGTTATCGTCGGCGGCGAGCACGGCGACCGCTGGACGGGCGGCCTGTTCAGGCCGCTGGGCGGAATGATCCTGTCCCTCTTCAACCGGCAGCGTGTTGTCATGTTCATGGCCCGCCAGGCGGCTTCGGACCTCGAACGGCTGAGTGAGCTGATCGTCTCGGGGCAGCTGAAGCCCGTGCTCGACCACACTTATCCGCTGGAGCAGATGCCGGAAGCACTCCGCCGCCTGGAGGCCGGCGAGGTGCGGGGCAAGGTGGTCATCAAGGTCTAGGGGAGCCGACACACAACGCCAAATAGTGGTGCTCGGCACGGCCGGGTAACAGACTGGGAGCGTCACCAGTTCCGGCAGCCCCGCGAAGGAGCCACGGCCATGCTCAAAACCCATCTGCGTCTCAAACCTGTCCTCGAGATTCTGGCGGCGGCAGCCGCAACCGGCACCCGGCCTGACGCCAGGGACGTCATCAGCGAGGCCTTGCGGCGCGTACCGCCGACCGCGCACGAGAAGGAGTTGCTGAGCGGCGGTGTGCCCCGCGGCTTCAAAAACCTGACGACGGCGACCGCGCGGCTGGTGAAAGCCGGCTGGATGTCGAAGGGCCGCGGCGGGTGGGCCATCACCGAGGACGGGCTGCGGGCGGTCACCGCCTTTCCCGATGCGGCCGAACTGGCCGCGGCCCTCGCGGCGGGAACCCCGCTGCCGGAACCGTCGCCGCCGGCGGCGGAGCCCGCCCTGTCCGCCGACCAACCCGCCGGAGTCGCCGTGGTGGGCGACTTTGGCGTGCTGCTCGGCGCCGACCAGGATTGGGACCCGGCCGACGGGGCGGTGCAGATGCGCTTCGACGCCACGGACGGCTTGTGGAAGCTGGACGCCGAGCTGCCCGCCGGCCGGTATGCGTTCAAGTTCGCACTGAACGGCTCGTGGGAGGAAAACTACGGGGCGTATGGCGTGCTTGACGGCGCCAACCACGAGTTCCAGCACGACGGCGGCGCGCTCACCATCGCGTACGACCACGCCATCCATGACCTGGCCGCGACGTCCCGGCTGGTCCGCGCCTGACCCTTCGTGATGAGCGCGTCATGCGCGCCGCCCGTAAAGCGCGCCGTCGTCCACGCCCGCCCTCGCCAAGCAGGGACCCCATGCACGGTCGCACTGCGCCTCGTCGTCATTCAGGCGCTGGCCAGGTGCTCCACCTCCGGCCCCGAACCGGTCGCCACGGCCTCGAGGACCTCTTCGGCTTCCTGCAGGTCAATGCCCTTGGACAGCGCAATTTCCGTGACGAGCGGTTTCTTGGCGTACTGCAGCATCTCCTTCTCGGCGTGGGACATGTTGCCGTTGGCGTGCAGCCGCCGGGCGAGGTCGCGGACCAATCCCGCGATCACGAAGATGTCGCCGGTGCGGAGCCGTTCCTGGTTGTCCTTGAAGCGCCGGGACCACTGCGGATCCTCCTCCCGCGAGGCGGCGCGCAGCACGTCGAACAGTGCCTCCAACTGTCCCTCGTCGAAGACCGGCCGCAGGCCGACCTGCTCGGCACGCTCCAGCGGGACACCGACCGTCAGGTTCGAGTTCTTAACTTCCAGCATGACGTAGCGGCATTCCGCGTCCTGCCTCAGGGGCCGGGTCCTGATGCCTCGGACCACGGCCGGACCGTGGTGTGGGTGAACAAGGGTTTGACCTTCAGCAAACAGCATTCAAGAGTCCTCTGATTCGCACGAGCGCCACACTCGACATCAGTGGACGGAGCGCCCCGGGGCCCTCGCGCCAGACGGTCGTCCCACGGACCGAAACCGCGGCCAGCAGACCGGAGCTTCGATATTGTGAGCACGCGGACCGGCTCGGATCCATGCGGATGGACCCGCCCCAAACCCGCGAGCTTGGCTGCCTCAATTATCTCACGCGTGCGCCTGATGTCCCCGGGAGTACCAACCGGTGGGACCCCTCGAGTCCGGGGGCGCGCGCCGGCAGATGGGACGCCGCGGCGCCGCGCAACCGGTTGGCGCTGCCCCTTGACTCCCCGGCGGAGCGACTGCCACCATGGCAGTCTCACATGGCGCAAAGTTGCGCATCATGCGCAACTCTTCAGGTCCGGCTGGCGCCAGAACCTCGAAGGAGTAAGCCCCTATGTCGGAGATTCTCGATTCTGGCTCCGCCCAGTTCAACGGCACCGATTCGTCCCGCGTTAACCCCAACCCGGCCGTCACCCTTTACACGCGGCTGCGCAAGTCCCCTTACTTCTGGAAGTCGCGGGAGCACGGCGTCGCGGCCTACAGCGTGTACAACCACACCTACCACCCGCGCCATTACGGCGATCCGGTCAGCGAGTACTGGTCGCTGCTGAACGACGTCACCCTGTGGGACGTCGGCGTGGAGCGGCAGCTGCAGATCAGCGGCCCGCAGGCCTTCGACTTCACCAACATGCTCACCCCGCGGGACCTGACCAAGTGCGAGGTGGGCCAGTGCAAGTACGCTTTCATCACCGCCGCAGACGGGGGCATCATCAACGACCCCATCCTGCTGCGCGTGGAGGAGAACAAGTTCTGGCTCTCGCTGGCGGACAGCGACGTGCACCTGTGGGCCATGGGCCTGGCGCACGCCGGCGGCTGGGACGTCACCGTGGAAGAGGTGGACGTGGCGCCCGTCCAGGTCCAAGGCCCGAAGGCCAAGGGGCTGATGTCCGACCTGTTCGGCCCGCAGATCCTGGACATGCCGTACTACTACATGCAGCACCACACCCTCAACGGCATGGACGTGGTGGTCAGCCGGACCGGCTACACCGGCGAAGTCGGCTACGAGATCTACCTCTACAACGCCACCGCAAACGCCGGGCGCCTCTGGGACACGGTTTGGGAAGCCGGGCAGGCGCACGACCTGCGGGTCATCGGTCCCTGCCACATCCGCCGGATCGAGGCGGGCATGCTGGCCTACGGGTGCGACATCACGCTCGGCACCAACCCGTTGGAGGTTGGTTACGACTACAACTGGATGGTGGATCTGGACCAGGAAGCGGACTTCGTGGGCAAGGAAGCGCTCGGCCGCATCCGGGAGAAGGGCATCGACCGGCTGATGGTCGGCGTGGAGATCGGCGGCGAGCCGCTGGGCAGCTACAACGACGGCTCCATGATCGAGCCGTTCCCGGTCTCGGTCGGCGACGGCTCCCCCATCGGGGAGGTCACCAGCGCCTGCCACTCCCCGCGGCTGGAACGGAACATCGGCCTGGCCATGGTGCCGATCGACCTCAGCGGCGAAGGCACCACGCTGTCCATCCACACGCCCGAGGGAGTCCGCGAAGGCCAAGTCGTCCAAAAGCCCTTCGTCGACCCCGCCAAGTCCACACCCAAGGACTGAAACCGCCAAAACCACAACGACGGCGGAGCCCACCTGTAGAAGGCGGGCCCCGCCGTCGTTCGCAGCTACGTCCAGGCGACGTCGCGCACAGGGGCGCCGCCCGCTGCGGTGAGCTTGAGCGGGAAGAAGCCGACCCGGCAGCTGGCGGGCAGCGTGGTGGCGTGGTGGCGTGCCCGATGTTCTGCACGATCAGGTTGCGGCAGGGCGGCGGGGTTTACGGCTCTTGCCGGGCGCCGACGGTGGCGCCTTGGACGCTGGTCTTATCGGCTTCGGATTCATCGTCCCGGGGCGGCCCGGCTACGGGCAGGGTAAACGTGAAGACGCTGCCCCGGCCGGGCTCGCTCTCACAGCTGATGCTGCCGCCGTGCCGTTCCACGATGTCCTTGGACAGGGCAAGTCCGAGGCCCAGCCCCGGGATGGAACTACGGCGGGCGGCGGGACTGCGGAAAAACCGCGTGAAGACGTTGCGGCTCTCCTCGGCACCCATCCCCATGCCCCGGTCCGCTACCTCGCATCGAACCATTTCGTCGCCGCCGGTGCAGCTGACCGTGACGTCACCGCCCTGCGGGGAATACTTGATGGCGTTGGACAGCAGGTTATCCAACACCTGCCGGACCCGCGCCGGGTCGCAGACCACCCGCAGGGGAGGCGGCGCCTGTACGGCGAGCGTGATGCCGCCGGCGGCGGCCCGGGGTTCTGCTGCTGCGGCGGCCTGCGCGACAATATCCCCGAGATCCGCAGGAACCGGCTGCAGCTCGGAGAAGCCGGCGGCCGTCCCCAGCAAATCCTTTACCAGGGCGAGCAACTGGTGCGAATTGCGGAGGATGGTGTCCAGGCCTGCCGCCATGTTCTCCGGCAAGTCCGGCGTCAGCGCCAGCAACTCGGCATACCCCTGGATGGAGGTCAGCGGAGTTCGCAGTTCGTGGGACACGCTGGACAGGAAATCACTCTTCGCTTCCAGCGCGGACACTAGTTCCGTGACGTCGTTGAAGGCGAGGACGGAGCCTTCGCGCCGGCCGCTGCCGTCGACCATCGCCTGGGCGGACGCGGAGAGTACCCGTTGCCGCGGGGGCCGGCCGAACCAGACCAGGTATTCGGCAAACGACTCGCCGCGCAGTGCGCGGCGGATGGGCCGATCCTGGACGGGCATGAGCGATTTGCCTCCGTCGGCATAGAGCTCGAGCCTGGATTCCGGCGCGTCCTCGTCGCCCGACGGCAGCGCCAGGCGGCGCAGCTCTTCCTGCCGACGGTTGCGCAGAGTCGGGTTGCCGTCCTCATCGACGGCCAGGACCCCCACGTTCACGGCGTTGACGACGGCTGACAGGAGCCGTTCGCGCTTGTCGCTGGCTTCCAGCAGCGCGCGGAGCCTTGCGTCCTTGGCCTCGACCACCTGCTGCTGTTCCATCATGCTCGCGGTCATGACCCGGACGGTGATTCCGATGGCCAGCATCATGAAGGGGATGAGCAGCGGGTGGATTAACGCATCGAAAGTGACGGCAGGCTGCTTGAGGAACACCGGAATCCACACCATCGCCAGGGCGGCCAGCGCGCCCCCGATGACGGACAGCCGCGGCAGTTGTCCGGAGGCCGCCAGCCAGATCACCGGGAAAGCGGCCAGCAGCCCTACCCCTGTCAGGAGCGACCCGGCGCCTTCGCGCAGCAGGCCGATCGGAATGAAATCCAGCAGCGGGATGATCAGGAACGACGGGTACGGCAGCTTCTCCCACGGAACGAGGAAACACGCCGCCAGCAGTACCGCGTTGAGCACCATGCTGAGTTCAAAGAGCGGATTCACCAGGAGCGGGGGAGAAAAAAGCCACGTGCCCACCCCCAGGAACAGCATGGTGATGGACAGCGGCAACTGGCTCATCACTACCCGCCCGCGCAGTGAGAGGTCGTGGAACTTCACCCGATGCAGGGTCAGCAGGTCGAGGATTTTTTCCATGGCGGCGAACTCCAATATCGTCGTCACGGGCGGATTCTGCAGTGACGGATGTGACAAACGGGAAGATAACCGCCTTAATGAAAGCATGCCAGCTGCCCCCAGCAACCGCCGTGCCGTCATAGTCGAGGACAACGCGGACATCCGCCGGTTGCTGGCCCAAATCGTCTCCGACCAAGGCTTCACGGTGGCGGAGGCAGAAAACGGGCGGGACGGCCTCGAGCTGGTCCGCAACGGCGGCGCCGACCTCATTACGTTGGATTTGAACCTGCCCGATCTGGACGGCATTGAAGTCTGCCGGCAGGTCAGGACCTTTTCCGACGCCTACATACTGATGATTACCGCGCGCGCTGAGGAGCTGGACCGGCTCAGCGGGTTGAACACGGGCGCCGACGATTACATCAGCAAGCCGTTCAGCCCCCGGGAGCTCCAGGCAAGAATCGGAGCGCTTTTCCGCCGCCCGCGATCCCAACCCGTTGAGGCGATTCCTAGCGAAGACCAGAAACGCGCAGCCGAGGTTCAGCGCAGCCTTCTGCCGGCCGAGCCCCTGAGACTTCAAGGCTATGAGATCGGCGGCCGTTGCCGGCCCAGCCGAAGCGTGGGCGGGGACTTTTTCGATTGGTGCGCCACGGAAAACGGGCTGCAACTGACGGTCGCCGATGCCATGGGCAAGGGCATGGGCGCTGCCCTTATCGCCGCGACGGTTCGCGCGGTGTTGCGCGCCTCCCACGGACACGCGGACATCGTCCCGGCCTTCCAGGCGGCGAGCCAGTCGCTCGAGAGCGACCTGGCCCAGTCCGACTCCTTCGTCACGATCTTTCATGCCAGGCTGGACGCCGGGAACTCTACGGTCGACTACGTGGACGCGGGGCACGGGCTTGGGCTGCACCTCTACGACGGCGGCCTGCGCCGCCTGCCCTCGGGTGGCCCGCCCGTCGGTGCCGTCCCGGGCAGCACGTGGGCCGCAAGCCGTCTGCTGCTGGAGCCCGGCGAATCGCTCCTTGTACTCAGCGACGGGCTTCTCGATGCCTTCGACTCGGTGGACGCAGCCATGGACGCGGTGGCCGCCGTTGCCAGCTCCGGTGACGATGTCCGGGACGTCTGCGATGCCGTGTTGGACCTGGCCGGCGCCGCGGTGGCGGACGACATCACCGCCGTGATGCTGCGCCGGTGCCCGGCAGACAGCCCGGTACCCTTGTGAAACGTTTTGCCATACGGCTGCTGGTGGTTCTGACGGTCATCCTCGGAACCAACTACCTCGCGTGGCGATGGCTCGACTCGCTCAACTGGTCGGCGTGGTGGATAGCCGTCCCCTTGGTGCTGGCCGAGACCTACAGCCTGATCGACGTCGGACTCTTTGGTTTAACGGTCTGGCGGTTCCGGGAGCGCAAAGCGCCGCCACCGCCTGCGGACGCCACCGTCGACGTTTTCATCACCACCTACGACGAGCCGCTGGACCTCGTCATGGCTACCGCGCTGGCGGCGCGGGACATCCGGTACGCCCACAGCACCTGGATTTTGGACGATGGCGCCAGGCCGGAGCTGGGCGAACTGGCCGCCCGCCACGGGCTGGGCTACCTGACCCGCACCGGTGACTGGGCGGACAAGCCGCGGCACGCCAAAGCGGGCAACCTGAACAACGCGCTGATGATGACCCACGGGGAATTCCTCTTGATCCTCGACGCCGACCAGGTCCCCCGGCCCGACATTCTGGACAAGACGCTGGGGTATTTCAACCAGCGCAGGGTCGCCCTCGTCCAGACCCCCCAGTACTTCAGCAACGTTCCGGCCAACGATCCGCTGGGCAGCCAGGCCCCGCTGTTCTACGGGCCCATTCAGCAAGGCAAGGACGGCTGGAACGCAGCGTTTTTCTGCGGTTCCAATGCCCTGCTCCGGCGCGAAGCACTGATGCAGCTGGGCCTGGCCGGCTATGTCACCGAAGTCGACCGCGGGGTTCACCGCGCGCTCGCAGGGGCGCGAAGTGCCATCCGCAAGGCCCGAAGGTCCCCGGAGGCGGCAGATCCACTCGTAGCAATGCTGCTCGACGACGTGGAGGCCGCCACCGACACGGCCCGCGCCAGCCTCCGAAGCGGCGGGTCGCTCAGCGAAATCACTTATGACCTCCGGAAGAAGGTCGACGACGCCGTGCGGTCCTTGGTTGCCGAGAACTTCGCGGCCGTGGAAGCGGACCTGGCCGAGATCGCCGCCATGGAACTCGGGGGCACGGCCGGTGTGCCCGAGCCGGACGAATTGGACGGCGCGCTCGAGCGGATGTCCCGGCGGGATTGGTCCCCGCTGGGGGCGCTGGGATCAGTGCAGGCGGTGCTGGACGCCGTCTCGATAGAACGCCCCGACGAGGCCCAGCCGGTGATGCCGTTGGCCACTATCTCCGTGACAGAAGACATGGCGACCTCGATGCGGTTGCATTCGATGGGGTGGCACAGCGTCTACCACCACGAGGTACTCGCCCACGGCCTGGCCCCGGAGGACCTCAAAACCATGCTGACCCAGCGGCTGCGCTGGGCCCAGGGCACCGTCCAGGTCATGCTGCGCGAGAACCCGCTGGCGCAACGCGGGCTGAGGCTCGGCCAACGGTTGATGTACTTCTCCACGATGTGGAGTTACCTCAGTGGCTTTGCCGCGGTGATCTACTTCGCCGCGCCAATCGTCTACCTCACCCTGGGCATCCTCCCCGTCAACAGCCTGAGCACGGACTTTTTCATCCGGTTCATCCCGTTCATGGTGGTCAACCAACTGCTGTTCGCCGTGGTGGGCAAGGGCGTCAGCACTTGGCGCGGGCAGCAGTACAGCCTCGCCCTCTTCCCCACCTGGATCAAGGCCTGCACGACGGCGGCCCGCAACGTGTGGCTGGGACGGCCCCTCGGCTTTGCCGTCACTCCGAAAGCCCGCCAATCCGGGGGGAGCAGCTGGAACCTGATCACACCCCAGCTGGTCACCATGGCTTTGCTGGTTGCTGCCCTCCTGACGGGCGCGGCAAGACTGGCGGCCGGACTGAACGAACCCGTGGGCACGCTGGTGAACGTGGCCTGGGTTATGTTTGATTTGCTGATTCTGGGCGTGCTGGTCAAGGCCGTCAGGTACAAAGGGTTCAAGCCCGACGAAAGGAACGTGGATGCAGTTCACCGTTGAGACCACGCCCGCCTATGCCGAAGTCATCGGGAGCGGCCGGCTCAACATGGTCGCAGCACCCCGCCTCCGGGAAGTTGTCGCGGCCGTCGTGGCTAAAGGAAACCACCATGTGGTGGTGAATATGGCGGGTACGGAGTTCATGGACTCCTCCGGCCTCGGGGCGCTCATCGGCTGCCTGAAGATCGCCCGGCAAGCCGGGGGCGACCTCCGCATCGCGAACGTGCAGCCGCAGGTGAGGATGGTGCTTGAGCTGACCAGCATGCACCGCGTGCTGACTCCTTACCAGAGCGTCGACGCGGCGTTTTCCGATGACTGAGGTCCTCGCCCGAACGACACGCCAGGGGCTGGCCACGGCCGAAACCGTCGAGGCCCTGCACGAGGACTTCGAGGCGCTGTGGACGAAAGCCGACTTCGTTCCGGACTTGGACCGGATGGCCTTCTCGACTGCCGTGATCGAGGCCGCCACCAATGTGGTCCAGCACGCCGTCCCTGCTTCCGAAACTCCCCTCCAGCTCGGTGTTGAGATCACCATCTGGTCCCGCCGGTTGGAAGCACGCATTTCCGAAATCGGCGCAGCACCTTCCAGCCCCGGCATCTCGAACCCGCAAGAGCACGACGTCGACGACGAGTCGGAGTCAGGGCGCGGACTCAACCTGATCCATGCCTTGGTCAGCACCGTCACCTTCGAGCGCCACGGCGAGGACAACGTATGGGTCCTCTGCCGCCATGCCTCCGAGGACAGCGCCTGAAGCCGCCGTCCGGCTGCTTACCGGCTCCTAGCCGGCCGCGAGCTCCCCGGCGACCAGCCGCCGCGCGACCTCGGTCAGCAGTTCCACGCCGCGCACGGCGTCGTCGTCCCGGGTGAATTCGGCCTCGTTGTGGGAGATCCCTTCGACGCTGGGAACGAAGAGCATGACCGTCGGCACAACGTCCTTCAGGTTCGTCGAGTCGTGGCCGGCCACGGTCATGATATCCGTGTGGCTGAACCCGAGCCGCTCCGCGCTGGCGATGCCGAGCGCCACGCCCGCGGGCTGGTAGGACACCAGTCCCCACCGGTGGGTCAGCTCCAAACCGACCGTCGTCCGGGACACGGCCTCCGCCTCGGCGATCCTTTTGTCCAGCAATTCCATGGCGCGGGCCAGGACGTCCTCATCCGGCGACCGCAGGTCCAGGTTCATGACGGCCTGGCGCGCAATGGTCACCGGCGAGTTGGGCAACACGTACATCTCGGAGACCGAGGTGTGCAGCTGGCCGGGGGCGAACTCCGCGGCGAGGTCGCGGGCGGCGGAGATGACCAGGGCGGCTGCGTAGAGGGCATCCCTGCGGTCCTCCATCCGGGTGGAGCCGGTATGCGACTGCTCCCCGTCCACCGTGACGCGGTACTTGCTCGCCGCCCACGTGCGGTCCACGATTCCGACCTGCGTGCCGGTTTCCTCAAGGCTCCGGCCCTGTTCAATATGGATCTCGGCGTAACGGGCCACGTCGGCGAGCCGGGGGGCGCCGTCGTCGGCGGTGCGGTGGCCGGCGGCCAAGGCCGCGGCAACCGTCGTCCCGGCCGGATCCGCGGTGGCCAGCGCCTCTTCCAGGGGCAGCTTCCCCGTGAAAACCGAACTGCCCATCATGCTGGGCGTGAAGCGGCTGCCTTCCTCGTTGAACCAGTTGACCACGGCCACGTTGTAGACCGGGTCGATCCCGCCCGCGGCAGCTTCGGCCGCCACGCGGGCCGCGGCGTGGGCCCCGGCCAACACGCCGTAGGCGCCGTCGTACCGCCCGGCCAACGGCTGGGAGTCCAGGTGCGAGCCGAGCAAGACATAGGGAGCACCGGGAACAAGTTCAAGGGTCCCGAACTGGTTTCCGGCGGCGTCTACCTTTTCCGTGAAGCCGTGCCGCGCCAGCCACTCGCCGAACCACCGGCGGGTGGCATGGTCCTCCGGCGTACCGGCCTGCCGGTCCACGCCGCCGCCGGCGGTCGCGCCGAACCCGGACATGGCACCGAAGTCGTCAAGAAATTCCTGGCCGGTCGTGCTCATCGTGCTTCCTCCCCCGTCGACGCCGTCGCCGCATCAGCGGATTCCAGTGCCGGAAATTTCTCCGCGCCGAAGCGGATGTCGCCGCCCACCATGGTGGCCAGCACCTGCGTGGCGCCGATGCGCGACGGCTCGACGGCGGTGGGGTCTTGGTCCAAAAAGACCAGGTCGGCCAGCAGGCCGGGCGCCAACCGGCCCTTGATGTCCCCCGCTCCCGTCGCCGCCGCGGAACCGACGGTGTAGGCGGCCAGCGCCTCGGCCGCGGTGATCCGCTCGTCGGGGCCGTATACCTCGCCGGACGGGGTCAGCCGCTCCACGAACGATTGGATCACGTCGAGCGGACGGCCGTTGGACACCGGTCGGTCCGAGCTGCCCGGCAACGTAGCGCCGCGCCGCAGCAGGCTGTTGGCCGGGTAGGACGTCGCCGTCCGCTCCGGACCGAGCAGCCGCGCCATGCCGTCGCCGAACTCGGTGATGAAATGCGGCTGCGGCACCAGGACGATGCCGGCCGCGGCGATGCGGTCCAGCTGCTCCGACCGGATCACGCCGCCGTGCTCGATCCTGTTGGGCAGCGGCCTGTGGCCGTAGGTTTCCTGGGCTTCGGTGATGATGTCGATCGCGTGGTCGATGGCGTGATCCCCGATCGCGTGCATCGCGATGGACCAACCGGCGCGGTACGCCTCGAGGGACGATGCGCGCAGCACTTCGGCGTCCATTTGCAGGTAGCCGTGGTTGTGGGGGCAGCCGACATACTCTTCGGTGACGTAGGCGGTGCTGCCCAGCAGCGATCCGTCGCTGAAGATTTTCACCGGTCCCAGCCGGAGCCAGTCGTCCCCCAAGCCGGTGCGGATGCCGGCATCGAGGCCGCGCGAGACCGGGTCTGCGTCGTGCCCTGGAACCTCGTGCAGGGCATCCAGAACCAGCATGGGTTGCATCCGGACGCTCAGCAGCCCCTTGTCCCGTGCACTCTGGTAGGCGCCGAACTCGCGCGGTGAGTAGCCGATCCAGCCGCCGGCGATGCCTGCGTCGGTGACGCTGGTGATGCCCTCGGTCAGATAGTGGGTGGTCGCGAGGTCCAGCGCGCGTTCGATGGTCGCCAGCGGGTAGGGCAGCATGATGTCCTGCACCAACCGCATGGCGTTCTCTTCCAGCAGCCCGGTGGGCCGGCCCTGGGCATCCGTGACAACGACGCCGCCATCGATCGGCGCGGCAAGGTCGGCGCCGCGTGCGGCGATGAGATCGAGTGCAACACCGTTGACATTGCAGGCGTGGCCGGAGGAGTGCTTGATCCATACCGGGCGGCCGCCGGCGGCAGCATCGAGCCGGTCGCGGTCAGGCTGGGCTCCGCCGTGCAGCAGCGGGCTGTACCCCGAGGCCACCACCCATTCGTCCTCCGCCAGCGTGGACGCGGCGTCGGCTATCACCGCATAGGCCTCATCGAGGCTGGCGACGGTCCCCAAATTCGCTTCCAGCAGGCCGAGCCCGAACCAGACGCTGTGGGCGTGCACGTCATTGAAGCCGGGGACGATGACCGCACCGGCGGCGTCGACGACCCTCCGGGCCCGGGGCGCGGCCTGCGGGTCGACGTCGAGTGCCAGCACCTTCCCGTCGTGGATCAGCAGGTTTTCTGCCACCGGATGTCCGGGGTCCTGGGTCAGTATGCGGGCGTTGCGGATCAGGAGATCGACGAGCATGAGTCCTCTTCGTGCTTTCGCTGCGGCGTGCCCGGAGCGGTAGACGGCGCAGCGAGCCGTGCCCGGCGCCGCCTCCATTTCAACACTGGAGCAATGTCACGCTCAATGGACAAAAGACGCCATCTCCGGCGGAAGGATTAGGCAAATGCATAAGATGGATGCATGAGCGAGCCGCGCGTAAAACCTTTCCTGCACAGCGCCAGCCGGCACCGGGACTTCAATCCCGACCCGTCGGCCGAACCCCAGTGGACCGAACTTATCCGGCGCCTGTGGCAGGAACGCGATTTACTGGTCAGCGACTTCCTGGAGCGCTTTGCGGCCATCTCCTATGAGGGGGCACTGGTTCCGGACGAGGATGTCCGCCGGACAGCGGTGGACACGATGGAGATGTTCCTGTTCCAGATGGCCGGCCTCGAGTTGCCGCCCGATCTTCGGTCCCTGCCGAGGGATGTGGCTTCCCGCCGGGCACGCCAGGGGGTTCCGCTGGAGGCCTTCCTGAGCGCGGTACGCAACGACTTCCGGGTCCTGTGGAAAGGCCTTGAACGCGTTGCGCGGGGGCACGGCACCGACGTGCTCGTTGCCAACATGGACCGGGTCTTGGACACTGTGGAGAGATACGTCAGCAGTATTCAGCAGGCGTTTTCGGAAGAGGAAGCCCTGCTGGCCCGCGACAAGCAGTTGCACCGGCAACGGCTGCTTTCGCGGCTCTTTAACACCGATACCCAAAACACCGGCGAGGTCTCCGACATCGCCGCCGGCTTGGAAGTAGAAAGCTCGGACGTGTTTGAACTGATTGCGGTCACCAAGGAGGCGGCGGCGAAGTTGCCGGATCAGCCGGCGGCCGACCGCCACACCTTCTCCTACGAACGCGCCGGCGCCCTCTACCTTTTCCGGGTAAGCCGAGCCGGACGGACCTGGCAGGACGATCCGCCCGAATTTCCGGCCGGTTATATGCCCGGCGTGGAGGGCCTGGCCGCGATTCCGCAGGCGGCAGCGGCGGCTTTGGTTTTGGCCGCCAAGCACGGTGCCGATACGGGGCTGGCCACCATCGCGGGCACTTGGATGTCCATTGCCCGGGACCTCCTGGAGAAGGCGCTCCCCGGATTCTCGCTCCCCGTCACCACGGCACTGGACCACTGCACGCCGCATGAGCGCCAGCGGTTGCTGCAGGTGGCACAAAGTTACGGCCGCACCGGTTCGATCAAGGAAACCGCGGAGGAACTTTACTGCCACCGAAACACGGTGGTCAACCGGTTGCATTCGCTGGAGGAAGTCATCGGGCTGGACATGACGGTTCCGGCGCAGGCAGCGCTCGCACTCGTGGCGCTCGCGGACTACAAAAATGGGCACAAGTTGTGAAAAGGCACAAGTAGGCGTTGTCAAGCCGGTGAGTATTGTCATTGTTCAGGGGAATGGCACTACCTTACAGTCGAGAGGTACTTCACAGCTCTACCTCGGGATGTCCTCCGTTCAGGGCCATAGGAATTACGGGCTGCCGCTGCCTCCTCCATCGGAGCCGGCCCCGCATAGCTTGAAAGGCAACACGTGACGACGCCGCAATCTCTCAACACCCCCGGCGCTCCGCCGAAAGTCTCCGGCAAGGACGCAGGCAAGATCGCCCGGGCCGCCTTCGTCGGAACGGCTCTCGAGTGGTACGACTACTACCTCTTCGGCACGGCCGCGGCGTTGGTGTTCAACCGCCTGTTCTTCACGGAACTGGATCCCACGGCCGCGTTGCTGGCTTCGTTCGCCACCTTCGGCGTCGGCTTCGCAGCCCGTCCGATCGGCGCCATGCTCTTCGGCTACATCGGCGACAAGTACGGCCGCCGGCCCGCCCTGCTGACCACCATCGTCATGATCGGCGTCGCCACCGGTCTGATCGGCCTGCTGCCCGACTTCGGCAGCATCGGCCTGGCGGCCCCGATCCTGCTCGCCGTCCTGCGGCTCGTCCAGGGACTGGCCGTGGGCGGCGAATGGGGTGGCGCGGTCACGATGGCCGTCGAGCACGCCCCGGCCGAGAAGCGCGGCCGGTACGCCGCCCTGGTCCAGGTCGGCTCGCCGGTGGCGACCCTGCTGGCGTCCACGGCGTTCACCCTCGTGCTGCTCTTCCCGTCCGACTTCTTTGACGCCTGGGGCTGGCGCATTCCCTTCCTGCTGGCCTTCCCGATGCTCCTGATCGCCCTGTGGATCCGGCTCAAGGTGGAGGAGTCGCCGATCTTCAAGGATCTGCTGGCCCAGGAAGAGACCTCCAAGGTCCCGGCCTTCGACGTCTTCCGCAACGCCGGCGGCCGCCTGGTGGTTGCCGTGCTCGCCGCCCTGCTGGGCGTGGGCGGCTTCTACATGATCACCACCTTCGTGGTCAGCTACGGCGTCAACACCCTAGGGGTGGACCGCAACGTGATGGTCAACGCCACCCTGATCGCCGCCGTCGCCCAGATCATCGTCACCATCCTGATGGGCCGGCTCGCGGAAAAGATCGGCCCGGGCAAGGTCACCATGTGGGGCGGCATCCTCACCGCCGTCCTGGCCTTCCCGTTGTTCGCCATGATCGACACCAAGTCCCCGCTGCTGATCACCCTGGCCATCACCTTCGGCATCATGCTGATCGCCGTGGCGTACGCGGTCAACGGCGCGCTGCTGACCGAACTGTTCCCGGCGAAACTGCGTTACTCCGGCGTGGCCCTGGGCTACAACATCGCCGGCGCGACCAGCGGCTTCATGCCCATGATCGCCACCGCCATGCTCGGCGTCTCCGGCAACCAGTCCTGGGGCGCGGCCATGATCCTTGCCATCATCGCGCTGCTCACGGCCCTCGGCGGGTTCCTCGGCGAGCGGCTGCGGGTCAAGGACAAGCAGATCGTAGCCGACAGCTAAGTCCCCACGCCCGCCCCACCCCGGGGCGGGCTCCGGCCTCCGGTGGACACCGCCGCCGGAAGCCAGCGTCTCACCACCTCGCGGGGGAGCCGTCCAGCCGGGCGGCTCCCCCGCGCCATATCAAGGAGCATTCGGATGATCAATGACGAACAGTCCCAACGTATTCTCGATGCCGTCGACGCCGCGTTCGACGCGCAGCTGGCCTTCACCCAGGAGCTGGTGAAGCACCCGTCGCTGCGGACCGCGGAAGGCAGCGCGCAGGACCTGCTGCACACGGCGATGGCCGCCCGCGGCCTGGAAATGGACCGCTGGCAGCTGGATCCCGACGAGCTCGCCACGCATCCGGGCTTCGGCCCCGTCACCGTCTCCTACGACGACGTCGACAATGTTGTCGGCACGTACCGGCCTGCCGCCGAAACCGGCCGCTCGCTTATCCTGAACGGACACGTCGACGTGGTGCCGGAAGGGCCGGAAGAGGCATGGTCGCGCTCCCCCTGGGATGCTCCCATCATCGACGGCTGGATGTACGGCCGCGGTGCCGGCGACATGAAGGCCGGGCTGGCCGCCAACCTCTTCGCGTTCGACGCCGTCAAGGCGGCCGGCCTCGAACCCGCCGGCCGAATCCACTTCCAGTCCGTCGTCGAAGAGGAATGCACGGGCAACGGTTCCCTGTCCGCGCTTATGCGCGGCTACCGGGCGGACGCGGTCATCATTCCCGAGCCCGAAGAGGACATGCTGGTCCGGGCCAACGTCGGGGTGCTCTGGTTCAAGGTGCGTGTCACCGGTAACCCGACCCATCCGCGCGAGATGGGCACCGGCTTCAACGCCATCGACGCCGCCTACACCGCCATCACCGCCCTGCGCGAAGTCGAGGAGAAGTGGAACGCGGAGCGGGGCCGGCACCGCTACTTCGAGGACCTGGAACACCCCATTAACTTCAACTTCGGGCAGATCATCGGCGGCGACTGGCCCTCCAGCGTGCCCGCCTGGTGTGAATTCGATGTGCGGGCGGCCATTTACCCCGGGATCCCGGCCGAGCAGGCCTGGCACGAACTGCAGGAATGCCTCGCCCGGCTGGGGGCCGGCCCCGAGCCGATCAAGGCCGTCGCCACCAAAACCGGATTCTTCTCCGAAGGCTACGTGCTGGAGCCCGGCAGTGAAGCCGAGTCCCTGCTGGAGAGCACGCACGAGCAGGTCTTCGGTCAGGAGCTTGGCACTTTCACCACTCCCGGCTACCTGGACGGGCGTGTCTTCGCGCTCTATGCCGACACGCCCGCGCTTGTTTACGGCCCGGTCTCCGAAGCGATCCATGGCTTCGACGAGCGGGTATCCATCGAATCGGTCCGTCGAATCACCAAGAGCATCGCTCTGTTCATCGCCAACTGGTGCGGCGTGGAAGAGCGGGCCTGACACAGTCGCCGGCACCCGCGCTTCCTGCCGGTGCCGGCGACCGCCTAGCGGCCCCGCTTCTGGAGGGACTCCATCCGTTGCCGGTTTTCCCACCACTTCAACGTGTGGTTGATCAGCGACCCGAGCACCAAGGACGCTGCGATGGCGAGCAGCACCGCGAACTCGGTGGACAGCTGCGGCCACACGCCCGACGCGGTGCCGATGCCCACCGAGTAGGCGGACCACAGCACACCGGCCAGGGCGGAGTGCGCCAGGAACCGGCGGCCGGGCTGTGGAATCATAGCGGCGGCCACATTGAGCGTCACCCGCCCCATGGGAACAAACCGGGACGTCAGCACCAGCGGCAGCCCCTTGCGGCCCAGCCCGGTGCGGGCCTTGCGGAAGCCTGACTGCCAGTGTCGCCCGGAGAACACCTTCCGCTCGGCGAGGTTGAAGCGGCGCACCAGAAAGAACGTGCCGGCGTCACCCGCTACCGCGCCGGCCAGCATGGCGGCCGCCAGTACGTAAGGGTCGAGGTGGTCCGAGTGCACCGAGAGCGACCCCAGCGCGACGAACAGCGTGGTGCTCGGCACCGGAGGAACCAGCGCGGAAACGGTCACGAAGAGCGCACCGGCAGGGTAGATCCACCAGTAATCCAGGCTGCGCAGCAGTTCGCCGAGTTCGTCCATCCCCCCATCCTCCCCGATGCACGGCGGTGCAGGTGCAACGCTGCATCTGGCGGCACGCTGCAAGCGCCCGTCTAAACTGAGGCCATGAGCAACCTGGAGGCGGCACCGAGGGAAGTTGTCTGTTCACTGGAAGCAGACTCCGCCGACGCGGAGGTCCTGGCGCCGCGTGACGTCCCGCTGGGCGGCATCCGGGCCATGAACGTCCGCCGCACCCTGCCGCAGAAACGGCGCAGCCTGATCGGTTCCTGGTGCTTCCTGGTGCTTCCTGGATCATTACGGGCCCGACCTGGTGTCCGGTACCGGCGGCATGCAGGTTCCCCGCCACCCGCACACCGGCCTGGCCACGGTCAGCTGGCTGTTCTCCGGCAAGATCGCGCACCGGGATTCGGCCGGGTTTGAAGCCATCGTGCGCCCGGGGGAAGTGAACCTCATGATCGCCGGCCGGGGCATCTCCCACCAGGAATTTTCGACGCCGGACACCACCGTCCTGCACGGCGCGCAGCTCTGGTTCGCCCTTCCGGACTCGACCCGCAACATGCCGCCGACGTTCGAACATTACGCACCGGAACCCGTCGTCGGCGACGGGACGGAGTTGCGCGTCTTCTTCGGTTCGCTGGCCGGCTCCACGTCTCCCGTCAACACCTACACCCCTCCGCTGCTCGGTGCCGAGGCCACGCTGCGTGCGGGGTCCCGGCTGGAACTCGCCTTGGACGCCGGGTTCGAACACGGAGTCCTGCTGGATACCGGCGACCTCCGGCTGGACGGAAACGACGTCCCGGTGGACCACTTGGTTTACCTCGCCCCCGGGCGAAAGCGCCTCGTCCTCGAGGCCGGGGACGCCCCGGCCCGGCTGCTGCTCATCGGCGGCCAGCCGCTGGGCGAGCAGATCATCATGTGGTGGAACTTCGTGGGCCGGAGCCATGAGGAGATCGTGGCGTACCGCGCCGCCTGGCAGGCCGAGATCGACGTCGACCCCGCGCCGGAACCCGAAAACGGCACCTATCCGGACGGCGCCCCGTATCCCCGGTTCGGCCCCTTCCCCGACGGGACGCCCGCACCGCTGCCCGCACCGACGCTGCCGACCGTCCAGCTGCGACCCCGCGGCTGAGCACTGCCGGACCGCCCCATCATCAGGAGGACCCATGGAAGCCGACGTCCCCATCGCCGTCCGCAGCAATGCCGGACGGCGCCGCTACGAACTGGTGGACGGCGGCAAGGTGATCGGCAAGGCCCACTGGTTGCCGTTCGAGGGGCCGTCGGGCCCCGAGCGTGTCTTCTTCCACACCACCGTTGACGAGGAGTATGCCGGGCAGGGACTGGCCGGACGTCTGGCCCGCTACTCGCTGGATGACACGGCCGCTGCCGGGGTGTCCGTGGTGACCGTATGCCCCTACTTTAAGGCCTACGTCGAAAAGCACCCGGAGTACCTGGCCCAGACCACCCCGGTGCGGCCCGAACACGTGCAAGCGGTCGAACGCGTCGCGGGCTAGGGAGACCGCCGGAACCCTTTGCCGTCGCCAACAGTTCTTAACGGGGAGAGATGACCCCGTGCACCGGCTTCCACCGGGCAGGCAAGGAGCGGAACCGTGGGAATGTTCGACAAGCTGGTCCAAAAGGGCAAGCAAAAGGCCATCCAGTACGCCAAGGAGCAATTGGCCCAACGCACCGGACAGCAGCGCCCGCCGCGGCCCCAGGACTCCGGCCGGGGACCCGGCTACGGCCAGGAGGCAGGCTACGGGCGCGGCCAAAACCGCCAATACGGCCAGGACCCTAACTACGACGGCGGTTACAACCGCGGCTACGGTCAGGACCGTGGTTACGACCGCGGTTACGGGCAGGACCGTGGTTATGGGCAGGACCGCGGCTACGACGGCGGGTACAACCGTGGCGGGGGCGACGGCGGTCAAAGGTATCCGTCCCGGCCGCAGCCTCGCGACGGCAGGCCCGGGCAACCCGCCGGCCGGGACGCCGACCAGGCGGCCATCGCGAAATACAAGTACATGCTGCAGACTGCACCGCCCCAGGACATGGAGCGGGCCCACGCCGAAGCCTTCAACCGGTTGACCCCGCAGCAGCGCGCGATGCTCCGGGACGAGCTCAACAGCCAGCTCCCCGCCGCGGAGCGGGCCGCCTCCGACCGGCCCGAGACGCTAGCCAGGACCGCTACCCGCGCCGAACTGGCGCAGCCGGGCTTCATGGAACGGATCCTCGGCCGGACCGGATCGGGCCGGGGCGGCGGCCGCCTTGCCGCCGGAGCCGCCGG